>JAIXZB010000094.1 GCA_027489915.1 Rickettsiales bacterium
CATTGATGCTGGGTAGCGATCCGACCCATGAGCGCATCCTTTCCCTGCTATTTGGCATGGTAAGTATTTTGCTTTTTTATCGCATCGGAAAAGAAGTGGGCAATACATCTGCAGGCCTGTTCTTAGCCTGCGTCTGTGCTGTGTTTCCAGCCTTCACTGATATTTCAACCGCCATTCGTAACTATGCGCTATTTTTGATGTTTAGCTCGGCAGCATTGCTTGCCTACCTGCGCTATACCCGCACCCACTGCAACCAAACACTGGCCGCCTTTAGCCTGTGCATGAGCGCAGCCTGCGCCACCCATTTTAGCGGGTTTCTAATGGCAGCGATACTTGGATTGGATGCGCTCTATACCCTGCGTTATAGCACACATCGCCTGAAGCATATGTTGGCCCTTACGGCTGCCTATGCGCCCATGCTTCTGCTAGCGATTGCAAGTTATTATTTCTTCTTTGCCGCGCATACTTTTGGCCACGGATGGCGCATGGAATATGTGCAAAGCAACAAGCTCTATTCAACCGATATTGTACGCACTTTGCTTGGCTATATTCTATTCATGGATAGTGCTGGATTATACCCACGGCTTAGTGCGCTACCTCTATTTTCTGACATTTCACAAGCATTGTTTGCGCTCATCATAGGAGGGTTAGTGCTGCTGTATGGATGGGTACTGCGCGCGCAGTATACGAGCACTGTAAGCAAGCGCCTTTTTGTGCTGTTTTGGGTGGTTGCTATCCCATTATCGCTACTGCATATCTACCCGCTAACGCCCACGCGCCACGCGTTGTATGGAGTAGTGTTTATGCTGTTGCCGATTGCAAGCTATGTGGGTAACCGTATGCAGCAGCGCAGCGCATACGTATTGCTTGCTGGCATCTGCATACTGTGTATTATTTTACATATCAACTACCGTAACAGCCCTGAGCGAAGGTGGGAGCAGGGGCCACCGCGTGCAGCGTTTGAAGCAATGCTCGCAGATATAAAATCGCGCAGCTCAAAAGAGCCTCCGATTATTGTAAATCGTACCACTTCATTTTACACCGATTACGCAATAGATGGCAGTAAAGAGAGCTACATCAGCGCCCTCCCTGTGCGGGAAAGAAGATTGAATGGGCATGCATTTTTCTCCGACCCTCGGGCCTATCAATGGACATTCAATGCAAAACATTTCATGGCACTTGCAGAGTATGTACTGAAACATACCGCCACAGATTCTGTAGGGATTCTAATGATCCATGCCTATGCCGCGGATATGATTCCATTTTATAAATGCCTCCAGAAACAAGGAGCCGTAATCCAAGAAAACACATGGGAAAATAGTATTACATTATTTTATATATCACGCGCCGCATTCGCTCCTGATGGCGCTGCCAGTAAATGCAGCGCACATATTACGCCCGCACCCTAACAAAAAATGCTGCATCGCCGCTTGATTGTGAATTTTGCTGTGTTAGGGATGGGTGCATATTAGCAGCAAGGAATGAAACCATGGCAAAAATTACAGTCAAAACCCCTGTAGTCGAACTGGATGGCGATGAAATGACCCGCATCATCTGGCAGATGATTAAGGATAAGCTGATTTTGCCGTTTCTTGATGTGAAACTCGAGTATTATGACCTCGGCATTGAAATGCGCGACAAAACCAACGACGCGATTACGGTGGATGCTGCCAATGCCATCAAAAAACACGGCGTTGGCATCAAATGCGCAACCATCACCCCCGATGAAGCACGGGTGAAGGAGTTTGGTCTAAAGCGTATGTATCCAAGCCCTAACGGCACCATCCGCAATATTCTCGATGGCACAATTTTCCGCGCGCCGATTGTGTGCAAAAATATCCCCCGTTATGTGCCTGGTTGGGAACAGCCGATTATTGTAGGCCGCCATGCATTCGGCGATCAATACAAGGCCACCGACATGGTGATAAAGCAGCCCGGCAAACTGAAAATGGTGTTTGAGCCTGCCGATGGTTCTGCGCCGACAGAACATAACGTGTTCGAATTTCAAGGCGAAGGAGTGGCGATGGGGATGTACAACCTGCGCGCCTCGATTGAAGGCTTCGCGCGCGCCTGCTTCAACTATGCGCTGAGCATCCATTACCCAGTATATCTCAGCACCAAAAACACCATTCTGAAAAAATACGATGGCGAGTTCAAAGACACATTCCAGCGTATTTTTGATTTGGAATTCGCCGCCAAGTTCGAGCGCGCAGGACTGGAATACGAACACCGCCTGATTGATGATCTGGTGGCCTACGCCATCAAATCGCATGGCGGGTTTGTCTGGGCATGCAAAAACTATGACGGCGATGTGCAATCTGATGTGGTGGCACAAGGCTTTGGCTCGCTCGGCCTGATGACCTCGATTCTCGTTACACCTGACGGCAAAACAGTGGAAACCGAAGCCGCCCACGGCACCGTGACGCGCCATTACCGCGAACACCAGAAGGGCAAGGTAACAAGCACCAACCCGATTGCCAGCATCTATGCCTGGACCAGCGGCCTCAAATACCGCGCCAAATTCGACACCAACCCCGAACTGACCCGCTTTGCAGAAGCGCTGGAAAAGGCGGTGATTGATACGGTGGAAGCCGGCGAGATGACCAAGGATTTAGCGATTCTGGTGGGCGAAGGACAGGGCCATCTTTCGACCACGCAGTTCTTGGAAGCCGTGGAAGGGCGCATGTTGCAGCTTGCAAAAGCAGCGTAAAGCCGACGTTTTCACCAATTCTTCATAATCAGGTGACTTATTCTGAGCTACCACTCTGTTTCATTACGGAGAATGGCTATGGATCTGGATACACCCGCACTCAAACGCGCCCTTACGTCGGTGCATCCCGAAGAAATCGGATATGCACTTGCAACATTGCTCATAAAACAAACGCTAAAAAGCGAGGCTGCGCGCAACACTCCAGAACTTCCCATGGTGCTGAATAATCTTACAGACGCCTTATTTGGTAAGGTGGGCACGATTGACTCCGTAACGCGGGATAAGCAAGTACAAACGGTGCTGAGTCGCTTTATTGCGCCAAATGAGATCAGCAGCTTTTATGCAAGGCTCGGACACATACAGCAATTAGCAGGCCTGATTGCGCGGGATAATTTGTTTTCACTGATGCGCGAAAAAAACCTGCCCATCGCAGGGGGCGTCAAAGAGCTGGTAGAGGGCAATAAGCGCCTAACCAGCGCAAACGCTGCTGTTACAATGCTGTCAAAACCCGTATTTGGGCTAACCTTCACGGCACACCCGACCAGTGTTAATGGCCTTGCCTCGGTTAAAGCACAACGGGCTTTAGGCATTGCTATTGATGCACTCCGTGCGGGCAAAACCGATGCTGCACCAGTCATAGACGCTATGCATGCGTTTGCTTCCATTCCGCTCTCGCACATGGATGAGAAAGGAACACCCGCCCCCATGTCGGTGCGCGATGAAACCGAACATATGCTCTATGCGCTAGGAAATGTGTATGATGATTTGCCCAGTATCTACAAACGCTTCGATGACCCGTTGCGGAGGAAATTCAAAGATACATACGCACCTGAATCGCTGAAACTTAGAATTGATTTATCTTCGTGGGGATCATCAGGCGATAAGGATGGCAATAAAAACGTCAATGCCACAACAACGCTGCATGCAATCGCGCTGCATAAACATACGGTATTTTCACGTTACATACACGAACTCAGTGCCATACAGCACCCTGCACTTTCTGGCTGGATGGAGAAACTTACCGCCGCATCGCACGCCACTGCAATGGTTGTATCCATGGCACAGAAATACCCACTTATGAACGATGCCGAGTGGAAGAAAGCAACCGATGCGCTGCGTAAAAACACCTCGCTTGATGCTGCTGCATTTGTAGGCGATATCGAAACGGCGTATAAAGAATCCCCCTCGCCTGAATTGCTGAACCTACTGAGGCGTGTGCGCATATTTGGCTTTACGATGGGCCGCATCGAATACCGCGAAACAGCGGAAGAATATACCCGTATCGCAGGGCTTTTCATCAAAGACTACGACACAATGAGCGAAGCAAAGCGTATGCAGGCGCTCAATACATTACTAGATACACCAACGAATAGCGTGCTGCTTGAAAAGCAGGCCGTGCTTGAGGCTATCCATGCAGCGCAGCAAAAACCCTACAGTACAGAAGATGCCCACCCTATCGCCGCACAAACATTACGGCGGATGGAGCTGGCCCGCGACTTCCCCGATATGGTGAAAGATAATGTGCTGGCCGAATGCCAAAATACCAGCAACTTCCTGGAAGCACTGCTAATGCAGAAGCTGGCTGAAAAAGATGGCAAAAAGCCACTACTCGGCATAGTACCCCTGTTCGAAGAATACCGTGTGCTTGAGCGCGCAGGTGATATTATGACCAGCGCCCTTACCAACGGCCATTACAAAACCCATCTAGAGGCGCTTAAAACACAAAATAACGGCACGGCAACCCAGCAGGTGCAGCTTGCCCATAGCGATAATGCCCGCAGGGCTGGCATGCCTGCTGCACGCGCCTATATTTACGAAGCGCACAAAACGCTACGCAAAGCGGTAGAAAAGCACGGTGTCGCCATACAGTTCTTTGAAGGCGGCAGCCAATCCGACCCTTACCGTGGCGGTGTGCGCTCCATGACTGCCAGCATGAATGAATTTGGTATCCATGATTTTGCTAAATTTACATTTCAGGGGGGTGATTTACTGAATTACCTCAATTACCCTGCATCAAGCATCCGCCTGTTCACCCGCAATATTGCCCATGCGGCCGATGTGCTTGCACAAAAAGAACCTGAGCCCGTTGGCAAACACACGGCCGCACTGAACAAAAAACAGGTAAATAGCACGCTTGACGAAGCGGCAACTGCTGCACTTAAGAAATCGGCAAAAGACTACGAAAATAAGATTTTCAAGAATCCTAAATTCGGGCGGTTCCTCAAAGAAATTGGATATCTGGAAGAAACGGAAGCAGGCGGAAAAACCTCACGCGCAGCCGCACGAAGTAACACACCCGCGCGCAATGAAGCGCAACAGGTGGATGTAGAAAAAACGCGTACCATTGCCTTCTCAGAAGCTTTTCAACATGCGGGGATTTGCCCTACTTGGATTGGTGCGCAGAATGTATATGGCAATCTGTGCATGGCACTGAACAAAGAACAATCGCCCGCAGATTTGCATGCGCTCTACAAGGCCTCGCCCGTATTTGCCGATGTGATTGATCGCATGCTGTTTGGCCTTGCCAAAACCAACCTGAGCAAACTGAATGCAAAACATAGCGATTCGCATATGATGCAAACACTGGCCCTTGAGTATCGCTACGCCTTTGAGCTCGCGATGGAGGCAAAAACAGGCAGAGCCTTCCCCGACCGCACAGACAATGGAAAAGGATATGGGGCACTCGGATTTGATGTATTACAGAATATTGTAATCAACGAAGGGCTCCCGCATTTAGCTTCGACCCTCGCCATCAATCAGCGCTACCTGCATCAGGTAGATGCCATGAAACAAACGCTCATGACGGGAACCATCAGCGATAGTGATAAGGATATACGTACGGTCTTGCATAATGCAGGTGATACCGTGCATCACGGGCGCATATTGGCCGCGGACGAACATACTTACGGGCAATTGCGCATGCATTTTGAAGCAGCGGTGAGTGCGGGTGAAAAAAATCCCGAA
>JAIXZB010000136.1 GCA_027489915.1 Rickettsiales bacterium
GGGATGGGATACACGCCATGCACGCCGAGGGTGTTTTGCGCAGTGAGCGCGGTGATGGCAGTTGCAGCATAACCGCCAAGGCAGGTGACGGTTTTGATATCGCCCTGAATACCAGCGCCGCCGCCCGAATCGGAGCCTGCGATGATAAGTACGCGGGGAATCATCAGCCGGATTTGCGTGCAGATGCCGACTCAAGCGCGGCGCAGATAATATCGCATTGCGCTTCGATATGCTTGGCATCTGTGCCTTCAATCATCACACGAATGAGAGGCTCAGTGCCTGATGCGCGCACCACCACGCGCCCCGATTCGCCAAGGGCTTTTTCAGCCGCTGCAATGGCTGCGCTGACTTCAGCAGCATCAAGCGGGCTTTTGCCATGGTAGCGCACATTTTTCATGACCTGTGGTGCAGGGGTGAAACAGCGCGCCGCTTCACTCATTTTTTTTCCCGATTCGAGCAGCACTGCAAGCACTTGGAGTGCGGCAACCAGTGCATCGCCCGTGGTGGAATAATCGGCCATGATGATATGGCCTGAGGGCTCGCCACCAAGCATGCAGCCCGTTTCGCGCATTTTTTCCATCACGTAACGATCGCCTACTTTGCTGCGATGTAGGGTGAGGCCGAGGGATTTCATGTAAGTCTCAAGCCCAAGATTGGCCATGATGGTGGACACCATGCCGCCGCCTTTAAGCTCGCCAGTCGCATGCCAGCGCGTGGCTATCATGGCCATGAGTTGGTCGCCATCAATCACGGTGCCTTTTTCATCGACCATGACAATGCGGTCGGCATCGCCATCGAGTGCGATACCCACATCGGCACCTTCTTCAATTACGCGTGCAGCGAGCGCTGCGGGGTAGGTGGAGCCACAATCTTTATTAATGTTGAAGCCATTGGGAGAGACGCCCATGGCAATGACTTCTGCGCCGAGTTCCCATAGAATAATCGGGCCCACTACATACCCCGCGCCATTGGCGCAATCGACGACAATTTTGAGCCCATCAAGGCGCAGATGTTTGGGGAAGGTGGATTTGACCAGTTCGATATAGCGCCCCGGCGCATCATCTAATCGCTTGGCGCGGCCGATTTTTTTTGGGCTGGCGAGATGCTCGAGCATATCATCCTGCATCGCCGCTTCGATAGTAAGCTCGATATCATCGGAGAGCTTGCAGCCATCGGGCCCGAAGAGTTTGAGGCCGTTATCTTGAAATGCATTATGCGAGGCGGAAATCATCACCCCCAAATCGGCGCGCATGGCGCGGGTGAGGAAGGATACGGCAGGGGTGGGTAGTGGACCGAACAGCAGCACATCCATACCGACCGATAAGAATCCAGCGGTGAGGGCGTTTTCAATCATATAGCCTGAAAGGCGGGTGTCTTTGGCAATTACGACACGGTGACGGTGATCGCCACGGTTGAAAATATGCCCTGCCGCCATGCCCACTTTGAGGGCGATTTCGGCGGTCATGGGTGGGGTGTTGGCGGTGCCGCGAATCCCGTCAGTACCAAAAAATTTACGTACCGCCATGATGCGCCCCTAATGGATAACACTATCGCCGCTGCCTTCAGAATCCTTCGGCTTTGAGGCAGAAGGCAGGCTTGAGCGCGTGGATTTTTTCTTGAGCTCTGTCGGATCGATACGGGTAATGGCCTCACCCTTCATCAGGGCTTTGATTTCGTCGCCCGTGAGTGTTTCATATTCGAGCAGTGCAAGGGCCACCGTATCGAGCTGCGCGCGATGTTCGGTGAGCAGCTTGGTTGCGAACACATGCGCTTCCATCACGATACGTTTGATTTCCCCATCCACCAGTGCAGCAGTGGCTTCCGAGCTGGTACGGTTATGGGTAATGGATTGGCCAAGGAACGGTTCGGAATGATCGCTCTGTGAATAATGCACGGGGCCAAGCGCATCGCTCATGCCCCATTCGGCAACCATGGCGCGGGCGAGTTTGGTGGCATACTGAATATCGCTCGATGCGCCGCTTGAAACTTTGTCGTGACCGAATACGAGTTCTTCCGCTACGCGCCCGCCCATGGCTACGGCTAAATCCGCATACATTTTCTCGCGCTTGTATGATAATTTATCGGATTCTGGCAAGCGCATCACCATACCGAGTGCGCGGCCACGGGGGATGATGGTGGCTTTATGAATCGGATCCGATGCTTCGCAGTGCAAAGACACCACGGCGTGGCCTGCTTCGTGGAAGGCGGTCATGCGTTTTTCTTCGTCGCTCATTACCATCGATTTGCGCTCAACACCCATCATCACTTTATCTTTAGCGGCTTCTAACTCGCGCATCGACACTACTTTTTTATCCTGGCGTGCGGCGAGCAATGCGGCTTCGTTGACCAAGTTGGCCAAATCTGCACCCGAAAAACCTGGGGTGCCACGGGCGATGGTGCGTGGGTCAACATCGGGCGCCATCGGCACTTTTTTGAGATGCACCTGAAGTATTTTTGTGCGCCCTTCTATATCGGGATTAGGCACAACAATCTGTCTATCAAACCGGCCTGGGCGAAGCAATGCGGGATCCAGCACATCGGGGCGGTTGGTAGCGGCAATCAGAATCACGCTTTGATTCGCTTCAAACCCATCCATTTCAACGAGCAACTGGTTGAGGGTTTGCTCGCGTTCATCATTGCCGCCGCCAAGGCCAGCACCGCGGTGACGGCCTACCGCATCGATTTCATCGATGAAGATAATGCAGGGGGAATTTTTTTTGCCTTGCTCGAACATGTCGCGCACACGGCTTGCACCCACACCGACAAACATTTCCACAAAATCGGAGCCTGAAATGGAGAAGAACGGCACCCCAGCTTCGCCTGCGATGGCACGGGCAAGAAGTGTTTTACCGGTTCCAGGCGAGCCCACCAGCAAACAACCACGGGGAATCTTGCCGCCTAGCTTCTGGAATTTTTGTGGATTTTTCAGGAAATCTACGATTTCGGAAAGCTCGTCTTTGGCTTCGTCAATTCCTGCCACATCGGCAAACGTAACGCGGTCACCATGCTCGGTGAGCAGGCGTGCACGGGATTTGCCAAAACCCATGGCGCCACCTTTACCACCGCCGCCTTGCATCTGGCGCATGAAGTAAA
>JAIXZB010000112.1 GCA_027489915.1 Rickettsiales bacterium
AGTCTGATGTCAAAAAGAATCCGCGCAAGCTAACGCCTAGAGAGTGCGCGCGATTGCAGGGGTTCCCAGAAGACTTTATTATTGATGCAGTATCAGACGTACAAGCCTACAAGCAGTTTGGAAACTCTGTTGCCGTACCGGTTATTCACGAGATTGCAAACTCAATCGCTGATGCACTTAAGCTGGCTGAAAAGAGCAACCTGAAAGCCACCAAACAAAAAAAGATGTATGCTTGAGATTTATCTTATAAAGCAGCCAAATCTACTTGTCTTTCCACCATTCCAGCAGGTGCGGTAAGTCCTTATTAAAGAGCTGCTCAAAGGAAATCAGATTCATAATTCCGGAATGGGCCTTCGCAACTGCTAAGGGTGCAACAAGTGTTATGTTGTGACTTTTCATGGTGGCTAATAGGTTTGGGCCGATTGCTTCATCCAGCGTGAGGAGATATATGTGAGGAACTTTGGTCCTCTCTAGCTCTTCAACGACCTCCTGCCAGCGCTCTCTTAAAGTAGTCTTCATGGTAAGCACGGCACACTGGGCTCTGTTACGGTTATATTGCTCTAATCCCGGCAGAAGGCCATCGACGATTTTGCCTAAGCCATGTTTCTCGAACAATTCCGTCCCCGCTTTTGATTGGTCGTCACAAGGAAAGCCCTTGATATCTATAACATGGCGAATCACACATTCAAAGGCAGTCCCTGCACGCGACCTTCTTGATTGTGTTACGCTTTTGGCCAGTTCGTACTGATAAGGGAAGATTCTTCCTGAAATATCACCGACTACTTGAGATAAATTTTCGAGCAAATCATCTTCATTCTTTGCAGCGGTCAATGCCTTCAAAGCCCCATTCTGCAAAAGTTCTTTCAGTATAGTTTTTGTAGAAGCATTTTCTTTCAGCAGGCCTGCAAGAGCTTTGCCACAAACCATTTGTTCGTGCTGAATATATATATCCCAAGCTAGGCTGCGGATTTTGTATATTAGCTGAGTCGTTTCTTCTACTTCCTTACGAAGGACTTCATGGCCACCAAGTTTATTGACCGCTAAATCTATGTAGGCAGCAGGTGTTAGTTGTTCTTTGCTGCGTATGAGTCCAAATTCTTTTCGCCATCTAATCTTTTCAGATTCACTCAAATCTACAATAGTTGATATATTATTTTCATCTTTTATCAGTAGCGGCATTTAGGCAGTCTCCATAAATATCACACAAACGTTTCCTGTTTATGTTTGAAAAAACAATACATCTCAAACTAAAGTGATGCATAGAGTTAATTAGAATAATTGTTAAGCCTTCATGAGCTTTGGCAAGGTTTGGTCGTCCGTTAAATTCCGATTTAGGCCGGTCTTTTTTTTAGGGTACAGGATAGGGTACAGAGGCGCAATCAAATGAAAAAAATGGCTTATTACTTGGGTTTTGCAAAACAGTTATGATTAGGCCCCCGCAACCAAATTTAATATTCAGCTGTAGTAACCTGGCGGGCATAGCTATTTCCTAAAAGCGAATAATACTTTCATTTGCTATGAGCCCTCAGAAAGAAGCGCCTTGAGTTTGCGTTCGCGTTACACCTCTCAGTTTTAATCTTTACGTAAAAAATATACATGGGTGGACTCATCGCATCGCTTCGTTACGTGCAAGCATTTAGATGCAATGCTACCAGCAACGTTACTTTAACAATCAACAATTCCGCTTGTATGCTGGTGCGGATGCAAAAGGAGAAGAGCCATGACAAATCAGATTTTATTGTCCGCTTCGACGCTGAATGGCAATGACGTAAAAAATGCTCAAGGCGAAAGCCTCGGCCATGTGAAGGATATCATGCTTGATACGGGTAATAGCCGTGTAGCGTATTATGTTCTGTCGTTTGGAGGCTGGCTAGAGGTGGGCGACAAGCTGTTCGCTATACCGCCAGAAGCGATGAAATTAAATACCACTGATAAATGCTTTATACTCAACATCGATAAAGAACGCCTGAAAAACGCAGAAGGTTTTGATAAGGATCAATGGCCAAATATGGCAGATCCAACCTTCCGCACAAAACTATATCAGCATTACGGTATGACTGACCGTTTCGCTGCATAAATTCCATTCTACAACTCCCCTTCATAATCTTGAAGGGGAGTTTTGGAGTGCGCGGCATATACGCTGCGGAAGTCTTAAAGAGCATTTAGATGGCAAGACAGCAAAACAGTTTGGCTAATGTACAGAGATCGGTTTCATTCATAACGGAGAGCCATCTCATCCGCCGCATTGGGTGGCTGCGCGCGTCGGTATTGGGGGCCAATGATGGTATCTTATCGACCGCGAGCATTGTCAGCGGCATGGCAGCAGGGGGAGCATCCCACGCCGCCATTATGCTTGCTGGATTGGCAAGCCTCGTAGCAGGCGCGACTGCGATGGCCACGGGCGAATATGTTTCTGTCAGTTCGCAGACTGATACAGAAAACGCAGACTTGGCGCGTGAGAAGCAGGAGCTGGAGAAGAAGCCTGCATACGAGATGGAGGAGCTTGCGCAAATATATGTGAAGCGTGGCGTTACTTTACCCGTCGCTCGCACCGTCGCTGAGCAATTGATGGCCCACGATGCGCTTAGCGCGCATGCCCATGATGAGCTTGGTATTTCGGAAATAACGACTGCAAAGCCCATTCAGGCAGCACTCTCATCTGCCGCCAGTTTCAGTGTGGGTGCGCTCTTGCCATTAATTGTTACCTTTGCTGTGCCTTCCTCTATGATTCTTGTAGCAGTTATTGTCAGCACGATGATGTCATTGGCAGCACTGGGTATCGTTGGTGCAAAGGCTGGTGGCGCACACGCGCTGAGGCCAACAATACGCGTCCTTTTCTGGGGGGCGCTTTCGCTCGGATTAACTACCCTTGTTGGTATCTTATTTGGGATTACGTCTAGCGGATAAAGATTAAACAACTATCTTACGAGCGAAGCAAATAGAGCCTATACATGTAACCATTGAGGAGAAGCTATATGACCATCCACGCACGCGCCTACGCCGCACAATCTTCTACAGCCGCTTTGGCGCCATTCCACTTCGAGCGCCGCGAGCCACGCGCGCAGGATGTAGTAATTGATATCCTCTATTGTGGCGTATGCCATTCCGATATTCACTCCGCCCGTAACGAATGGGGTGGTTCGCAATATCCGCTCGTCCCCGGCCATGAGATTGTGGGGAGAGTCCGCACAGTAGGCGATAAGGTTACTAAGTTCAAAGCGGGAGATTTAGTGGGTGTTGGCTGCTTTGTTGATAGTTGCCGCAGCTGCCACTCGTGCGACGATGGGCTGGAGCAATATTGCGAGAATGGATTTACTGCCACCTATAACAGCGAAGACAAAATCGGTGGCACATCACAGAAAATCACTCAAGGCGGCTATTCTGATACAATCACGGTGGAAGAACGTTTTGTACTCCGTATGCCAGAAAACTTGGATCCTGCCGCTGCTGCGCCGCTTCTGTGCGCTGGCATCACGACCTATTCGCCGCTCAAACATTGGAAAGTGGGGGCTGGCCAGAAAGTCGGCATCATCGGCCTTGGGGGGCTCGGCCATATGGGGGTGAAGCTCGCGCATGCGATGGGCGCGATGGTGGTGATGATTACCACCTCAGCCGAAAAAGCTGCGGATGCGAAGAAACTCGGTGCGGATGAAGTGCTCATTTCAAAAGATGCTGAGGCGATGAAAGCCGCACAAAATAGTTTTGATTTCCTGCTCAACACCATACCCGTAGGGCATGATGTCGATCCCTACATGGCGCTTTTGAAGCGCGATGCAACGATGGTAATTGTCGGCGCAATAGAGCCGATGAAGCAGGTCAATACTGCACCGTTTATTTTCAAGCGGCGACATATGGCAGGCTCGTTGGTTGGTGGGCTGCCCGAAACACAGGAGATGCTTGATTTCTGCGGCAGGCACAATATCGTTTGCGATATTGAAACCATCAATATTCAGGACATCAACACAGCCTATGAGCGCACAGTGAAAGGTGATGTCAAATACCGCTTCGTCATTGATATGGCATCACTCAAAGCTGCGTAGGAGTTTTGCCCGGTGCACCCCTGCCAATAACGGCATCACCGTACATGGAACCAGCCGTTGCAGCATCACCATTCTCATCTACGCAGGCAACCATTCAGTCGCACAAGGATTATGGTGCTGAAGTATATCCAGTGAATGACAACTGTTTGGATGACGGCAACGGTGTCGTCAGAGACATGCAATTAGTGGCGAAAGACGCTCTTTTGGGGTCTTGCTGCTATGTAAGAAATGCATTTGTTACAATGTGCCAAAAGTGTATTCTCATCTAAACATGCATTGTTGGGGCTATATGAAATTTTACTTTATTGCTGCATTGATTGCGTTGATGCCTTTATCGGTACAGGCTAAAGATTGGGAGCGCCTGCCTGATGGCAGAGTGGTGATTGAGTTTTATGATGTAAAGCTTGCTTTTAGGGAAAATGATAATGTTGGCGTATACATGTCTTATGTGGGTGGCATAATTAAAGAAAATAAGCATCAGCTTACTATATCTGACATAATAAATAGCCCTGATGAAACCAGAGATGCTCTTAAGGCTATGAAGCAGCTTCCTAATTGGCGTATACGTCTCATGTTCTCAGACATTCCTGTTGAGGTTGGCGGAAAGAAACGTCTGCTTCCAGGATACACTGCTGATATGGATATTCGTACTGCAAGAGAGAAGGATTACAGATCTCTTGAATGCAGAAGTCAGTCGGTAGATCCGAAAGATTCCATTTTTTCTGCAAAAGTAGGGGGTGGTTTTAGTGTTGATTCTTCACATTCAAGACCACTGCCTCGAGTAGAAACTTATTGTTTGGATGTGAGCAAGAGAAAATATAGGAAAAAATCATCGCTAAAAATTACATGTGATAAAATTAATATTATTGATTGTGAGAATTTCTTTAGGACAGCTTCACGTGCAGTTACAGTTAACTATCGTTTCCGCCCCGAGTTTGCATATTTCATGAAGGATTCAAGTCGCGCATCTAAACAAGTACGAAATAGATTTTACCTCTTCCCCATGAGTGAATGGGAAGAGCTTGATCATAGGTTATATCAGTATTTTCAATCCTACCTTGTAAATGAGGAGTTGTTGCCATGACATATCAAATCACTGATGCAAACATCCTAAATGACTTGCTAAATGCGTATAAGTCAAGCGATTGGCAAACTGCTTACCAGCTTGCGTTTGAAGCAATTAGCACTAATGGGTAGTGATACCATTCGCGGGCTCGGCGGCGACGATGTGCTGAATGGCGGCTTCGGATTCTTTACCGAAATTCAAGGTGCGTTGCGTGCAGCAAATGATAACCGTTTTGATGGCAGGAACGGTGTTGGAAGTGACGTGCGGTTAGTGGCTTAGATGGCCGTGGTGCTCTTGCAGAATTTGCAATTGTCAGGGTTGGCTGATTGTGTATGGTAATTGCAGTGTGACGTGGGGGGTGTATGCAATCATTGCTTAACTGGTCTAAACGCCATCGTGGCCTGCTGATATGGGGTACCCTACTTGCACCTGTGTTATGGTG
>JAIXZB010000035.1 GCA_027489915.1 Rickettsiales bacterium
TGATGCACGCTTAAGTAATTCTGGCGCATTAGCGCCATGCAACATCTCTGGCTTCACCTGATGCACAGGTATCCCGTAAATATCCGCAGCCAGTGCGTTCAGCGTTTCATTTCCACGCGTATTCTCTGCTTTCGTGCGCAGCAACATTGCAGCACTTCCAGCAACCACACCTGTCACAATCAATGCACGACCAAGAGACACCTTCGATAGCGCTGAAGGAATCCCTCTAACAATCGCACCCAATCCTCCCGTGCGCGCTGAATCCCAGAATGCTTTTTTCTCGATCACAGTAGCAAGCTTAGTCGCCTGTGTTTTCACTGCTTCAAGCCTAGCTGCATGCGATGCATCTAATGTTACAGCAGCATCCCCAATAGTTCCTATGCTCGCACGAATCACACCTGCATGGCTTGCATCATAACTTCCCGCATTTGCTACACGTAACAATGGCTGCGCCATTTCAACAGCACCTTGAGCCAGCACAGGTTTTGCACCAAAAAACTGTGCAACGCTTCTATACGCACCCTTAAAGACACCCACAGCTTCTTCGCTGTGTGCACGCTGCATCTTATCACTCACGCGAGCAGCCGCACGGTCAAGCGATGCCGCACGCCACGAAGCAACACGACCAACAGTATCGTTTACAACACCCGTTGCAGCCGCTTTATCTGCAGCACCAAAAACGCCATTAAATACACTCGTAATTCTTGAGATTACTGGCTGTGCAAATGCACTAACATTGCGCGCTACGCTATCTCCACGGACAGCAAGTCTGTTAGCCACTATATCAGCAGTTTTTTCTAATCCCGCCGCACCGTTCTCTGTAGCTTTAGCACCAAATGCACGCACCACTTGTTCAGGCAATCGCTGCAATGATCCAAGTGTTGTTGTCTCCAAAGCAGCGGCAGCAGCGAGCGGCGCTTGCACTATAGTTTTCGCCTTTGCACCACCAAATTTCCCAGCAACCCATGCAATAGGTGCAAGTGCAAGACCTCCAAAAAATTGAAACGTCTGCGGCAAAAATGCCTTAGATGAAATTTCCCCCAGAGTCTCGGCAGCTTTCTCAGAAGCCAAGGGAACTTTACCTTGTATCTGGCCATGTTCAGCATGCGCACGCACTTCCTGCGAAGCGATAGCGCCTGCAGTCCCTGGTCTAATAATGTTCGAAATCGGGTGTGCCATAATTTTTCCTACCTTTAGTGTAGCAAAAACTATGCATTATAATATGAAGCTTTTATGAATGTAGCGCGCGGCTTTCACCCAAATCTGCCTCGCGCTTCAAACGCTCGCGATCAGCAAAACCCTCATGCTCTGGAACCTTGCGGCTTAACGCCTCTTTACCACTTGCGGTCAGATCACGAATAAAATGCGTATCTCCCGCTTTAGCCTTCTCAATCACCACACGTTGCAGCGTGGGAGCAACGGCCTGCGTAAATTTGCCAACCACCTTCTCACCGCCCTCAGCCATAGCCTCTGCCGCTTCTTTAATCTGACTGATATCTTCCGCGCTCAGACCCGCTGCCTGTAATTTTTCTACCCCTTGCGCACCAAGCCCCGCCACCATCTGCGCAAACGCATGTTTGTGGTTGGTTGCAGCCAACTCCTGTGCATCCTGATATTCTTTATCCGAAATACCCGCATCTTTCGCAATATTCTGCGGTACCGATGCTATAAAAATTTGCCTTTCAGCTCCCTCCAGCTTACCAAGAGCATCGCTCATATCCTGCTTAGTGAATCCATCAAAAAACTCTTTAGGATCGGCCTGCACATACCTTGCAACCTTACCCGATAATTTGGCAATCGCACGTTCCACATCTTTGGTTTTTGCAATCGTGCGGCCATTATTGCGCACAATCTGGCACTCACCCACCAACCGCACCAACATCAACGGATTCAACTCGCCCTGCGTAATCGCCTCGGCAATACGCCCCGAAACCCGCATCAAATCAGCATCCAGCGACTTACGAATAGGTGTGCAATCCGCATCCACCTTCGCCATATCTTCCTGATGCCCCTTAAACGTGAGCGCAATATACTGCCTCAAATCCACCGCCCGATGGGTTCCAGGAACCGAAAATTCACTCGCCTGCGGGTCATCCTTCAACAATGCCGCAAGCTTCGTAATCATCGTAAACGCAGAAGGCCGCGCATTCGCCTCACGGTAAGCAATATCAATACTATTTTGATATACTTCACCAAGCGATGAAAATGCAGTCGTAGCCATGTCGCGCACACCAAACGAACCACTGCGCTGACCAGCATCTTGCTCGCCGCCAGCCTTCATGAATGCGGGCATCTTAAACTCAAACCCAGCAGCCTTTGCACTATTCTGAATCAGCGAATATAAAATAGGCGCTTTTGCACTTGCGCCAATTAATGTCTTGTTAGACTCAAGGGAAAGTATCGACCCAACCTGCTTACGGTGTACATAGATTACCTCGTTCTGTTCACGAGTAACCCCGACCATGCTTACAAAACCATGCCCACCCTTAATATCATCAAGCACAGGTGCAATCTCAGCTCCTGCTTTAACCAACTTACGTTTATATTGGGCAAATGAATTCCACAAACTACCTGCCTCTGTTGCAAGCAATGTGGCTGCACCCGTAGTAAATCCAATCACTTGCTGAGCAATCTGAATTTGCTGTGCATTTTTAAGCCCTAAATGAGCGCCATAATTCTGTATTGCGCGGCCAGAACCATGCTGAATAAACTCAGCAACATAGCCCTGTGCAATGTTCAAAACAGGCTTGATAATAGCACCCGCCGTTGCCGGCATACTAATCAACCCAAGCAATTTATAATCTGGAACTGCTTTGCCTTGTGCCTGCGCTTCTTGAATTTCCTTCACTTCCTGTGCAGCCGCGCTCATCTGCGAGCGCACGTCTGTGCGCCCATGCTCTGCGGGGGCGTCATCATAGCCATAATGCTCGTTGTAATTTCGGGCCATATCTACACTTTCTTAAGCCTAGTATAGCTACAAACGCACGCGCAATGTATGACATTTCGATGAAGCTTGCTCTAGCCCCATCCACTTAAGCACTTGCAAAACTTGCATTCTTCACTAAATACACCTCTATGAGATGGAAAATACATGCTGCCGTTATAGGGGTAATCACCGCCGTTTTCTTTATCGGCTATCTGCTGTTTTCGCCCACTCCCAAAACTCCCGAACAGATGGCCGTCATAAACACCTCAGGCATCCGCATGCAGATTGAGCAAGCAAGCTGGGGCCTCAAATGCAACGAACTCTATGATGCCTATAAAAAACGTGCTGACGCAGATGCACAAAGCGACAAACCACCAAGTGAGAATCCAAACTACTCCCCACCCGTGCTGATTCAGGCCAATAACGTCCTAACAAAAGTCAAAGAACTGTGCGAAGGCAAAGATACCTGCGATATCACAGCCAGCAGCGATGTATTAGGCAACGTATTTTCCGATTGCTCCAAAGATCTCGAAGTATCATGGCGCTGCTTCAGCTACGACAGGCTTCAAAGCGGCAAGGCCTCTAATGGTAATGTTCTCTCTATCACATGTAAAAAACCCTAATTTAGCATGTGGCGCCTACGCACACATTTAGGGTTTATCATCAGCATTTCCCTAATAGGTATCGCACTTGCATCTGTGTGGTATTTCATCATCAAACCAGCTGAAACAACAGCATCTGCGCCACAAGCCCAAACAAAGCGCGTAATAAATAAACCCAGCCAAAAACCAAAAGCTGCAAACGAAACAGATAGAATCATCTTATCGTTATTCGATTCCTCTCTCGATAATACTGGACTAGCATTTGAACAGAACCTTCGTAGCCGTTATCGCAATGCATACATAGGCATCTACCTGCTCAAAAGTTGCGATGTCGATGTGCGCGCCTACCATCAGGCCCTTGCAGATGCATTCACAAAAGAGTGGGATAAAAAAAGAATAGCATCTCCGCCAGCGCAGGATGTGAATACCATGCTTACCGCTATCATCGAGGAAGCACGCAGCAGCTATACAATGCTCTACATCAACACCCCATGCGAAAAGCGTAATCTCGGTGCTTTCAAAGAATTCTTTGAAGCATTGTAATTACACATACGTCACCGCGCCATCAGAGCGCAAATCCACATTAATACGCTCGAATTTATCAGCCACCGCTTCCTTCTGAAAACGCGTCACCCAAAATACGCCCTCTAGCCTATTCCCCTGCACATCATCGAGCCTAATGCGCCGTGGCAGCCCATTCATCACCGCTGATACTATCAAATTCTCAGCAACCGAATTATCACTCAACCCTTCTATACTAATCTCCAGCGATCGCTCGCCACCAGGCACTCGCTCACTGAACGGCGAATCCATCACCGTATTTGAACGCACCATATTCTGTTCCGCCACAAAACGACTCAACCGCAGATGCGATAGCGAGTAATACATAGGCGTCTGTAACGCCGCATCGGCAATGGCACACACCGTTTTATCAGATATATCCACGCTCATCCTATAACTCCTTGGCCCATATCGTAATCAGCATCTGTACTCTGCGCGTCAGCCCATCATTCAATCGGTCCGAATCCACATACGTCACCTCCACAAGCGAAACCTCCCAACCACTGGCCATAACGGGCTTGCGATGCAGTACATCGCATACAAGCGAGGCAAGCTGTAGTAGCTCTTTCTGCCCACCTTTGCGCCCATACACATCAAGCGAAAATCTCACAACATGCGCCGAAGGATGCAATATGTTCCAGCTATCTGCGCTTACGTCGTCAAATACAATGTAGGGAAATTGCGCACCCGTCGGCACATGGTCATAAATTCCCTGCGCCTGCGCCATAAGTGCTGCATTTGTACTCATCACCTGATAAAGCGCTGCCTGCAGTTCCTGCATCGGAAGTGTACTCATAACGCCACCCCTTCCTCAGCCACAATTTCTGTCATCGTATCATACGGTATCACCGCGCGAATATTCATTACCTTGCCGCGCCACACCACGCGCATCGAACTATTGATATCCTGCCGCGTCCGCACCGTAATACGGTAACTCACCTGCATTACCAGCTGTGCTGCATCCAGCCTTTCATCACCGTCCACCGAAAGTGGCTTCACCTCCGCAAAGCACAAGGCATGCGTATGCCACACGCAACTCACACCCCCCAGCCCATCCGCCGTCTCACTCACGGATTCAATCTGCACACGCTCCCGTAGCCGCGAAGCAAGTGCATCTGTTTTTCCACTACCACTTCGTATCAAAGTCATAGCCGTACCTCACGATAAGGCTGGTAATAAGCCTTGACCGCCTCGGGCATCGGAGCATGTGTTTCGCGGCTCTCATAAAACGCCGCCACATGATGCAGTATCCCCTGGCGAATGATACTAGGCACATCCTCTGCACCATCTCCATACCCAGTGACATACGTTACAATAAGCGTGGAAGCTGTCGGCACCGAATCAAGCTGGAGTACATCACGCGTTTCAAGCAATCGGTAAAGCCCCGCATCCAGTGTCACCTGATTCCCATCACCATCTTCGAAAGCCACCGTTTGAATCGATTGCACAGGCCCACGCGGCAACGCAATCAGTGTCGAACAGGGATCCGAAATATACGCCCTCTGGCTTTGCGTAATCAGGCTTCGCCCAAGCTGCTGCTCAGCAGCCTCACGCGCAGCCTTAATAAAAATCGGCAATAAACTATCTTCGTCCGTATGCTCAATACGCAAAAAAAGCTTCACTTGCGCAAGGCTAAGCGGTTCGGCTGCGGGCGCAGTAATGCACTCCACACGCAAAGCGGTGAATGATGTCATGATACAATCCTTGAAAAAGATAAAAGAACCCAAACGGGTGATGTTATTTAGATGAAAACCTATGGTGAGCAGCGATTGATGCAATCAATCCAAGTGTACTGGGTACCGAATCATTAAGCAGCCTCACAGCAATATCTTCTGCCTTGTGTTCTGGTGTCGCAAAATGCTTCACCAACAACCCGCTGACAAATTTCTGCGCCGCTAAATTGGCTTTCACCCCCACCGAATTCAGTACAATAACACTGCCAATCTGAGCAGCCCTATCGGCCACCACCACCTTGGTTTGCTGCTTCGTACTAATCGAAGGAACATTCGCCACCCAGTCAAACGCCTGCTGTCCCACCAACTGAATAAAAAAGTTCCCCGTAGCCTCAATCCCCTGCCGCGAGAGCTCGCGTGCAATGCGCCCCACACGCTCATCACGCGTCATATTCGCACGCGCTTTGCGGTCTTCCGAGTTTTCAACGCCAGGCAAAAACTTATCTAGCGCCGCTTCGCACTCCTCAAGCCGTGGCGAAATAAGATGCGTCGCAAGCAACGATTCTAGCTGCCGCGATGGCAAATGACCAAGCAGCCACGCCCCGCCCGAACGGCTTACCACCTCTGTGCCTAAACGCGCACCCGTAATGCGCCCCAGCAAATAAGTAGGTTTAGCTGTAATCGAATCGGTCAGAATACACCTCTATGTTATACTATCCCAATTATAGAATAGCTAAACATAGGAGTTTGTGTGTGAAGGTTCAGTGAAGTCTAGCTGGAGCTCGTATTCTTGGACAAATCCGCAGCAATACGCTGCGCCTGATCCGCATCGGGAATATCCATCATGGCCTGATGGTTAAACCCATAATCACGCTCCATCTTCTCCATCACTTCAGTGGTGGGGTCGCCCTCACCTGCCTCAATGATAATGCCATATTCTTCTGGATAAAACACACCCGACTGCTGTGCCGCCATGAATTCCTTCAAACGATCAGCGCGCACACCAACATATGCAAATATGGGCTTGCCTTCGGGGTCTTCGCCACGAACCAGCAACACACACACGGTCTTTTCAGCGAGAATTTTCTCGGAACGGCTGAGTTCTGTCACGAAATCCCTCCTAACACTTCGAAAACCCTAGTGATTTTCTATCCCAGCGTCAAGCACCCCCTGTAATAAAGGGCGAAAAAGAGCTTCTCAAGGGCAGGTATGGCATGAAAAACACGCCATATCCTGCCCTCGCCAGTGCTGCGTTCCATGTACCGGTCGGCAGCGGCACAACAAAACGGCCATGCGCGCACTGGATTCACAAAACGTGACATTTAACCTAAAACTCTTCCCATCTCTGAAAACAGCTGCGACCGCGCCGCCGCTCAGCGATAACGACCCTTTAGGGCGTTGGACTGAGCGCAAGCGAAGCCCGAAAGGTGAGTATCGTTAAAACGATGCGAATCTTCGAGGGTGAATTGCGCAGCAAGAGGGAACTGCTCGTGTGTGCATGCACACATCAAACAACTACGCCCTCCCTATTTGCAGCGCAAATCACTAATAACCACTACACCGCAAGCTTCAAAATCTTCACCGCATCGGAATTCACAACCGCACCACCTACACGACGTGTCGTGTAAAACTTCACAAACGGTTTCGAGGTGTAAGGATCACGCAAGGTACGAATGCCCAAACGATCCACAATCAAGTAAGCACGTTTGAAATCACCTACAACCACCGAAAGGCTGCTCGCCGCTGGTGCTGGCACATCCGATGCAAGCACCACAGGCACCCCCATCAATGTATCTGGGGCACCCGCCGCCAATCCAGGCTGCCACAAATACTGGTTTGTGGTTGCCTCTTTCAGCAAACGCACAGCCTGCGCGCTTGTACGGTGCATCAGGAAGCTCGCCTGTTTGGCATACTCGTCCTTCAGTGCATAATAGAGCCGAATCAAACTATCCGCCGTAATCACTGCCGAAGTACCAGAATTAAGCTGCTCAATCTGCCCCCATGCAGTGCCAGCAGCATAGGCTAGGATACCCTTAGGCTTACCAACACCATCA
>JAIXZB010000204.1 GCA_027489915.1 Rickettsiales bacterium
GTGCTGATCGATTGCCCGCCCTCGCTCGGCCTGCTCACCATCAATGCACTTGCCGCATCCGACACTGTGCTCATCCCTCTGCAATGTGAATTCTACGCGCTGGAGGGCTTAAGCCACCTTCTTAAAACCGTGAAACTTATCCAGAACCATCTCAACCCTCGGCTCATGGTCCATGGGGTGATTCTCACCATGTATGACCGCCGCAACAAACTCACCGAACATATCGAAGCAGATGTACGAAGCTTTCTGGGCGATGAAGTCTACCAAACCGTCATCCCCCGCAATGTGCGCATGAGCGAAGCGCCAAGCCACGGCAAACCCGCCATTATCTACGATATCAAATGCCCAGGATCGCAGGCTTACCTTGCGCTTGCACGCGAAATCATCGCACGTGAGAAGAAACTTACAGGTGAAAAAACCGCCGCTTAATACGATACAATAATATCCATAAATGGAGATAAACATGACAGCAACGGCAAGCAAAACCAAACCATCCAAAGGCCTCGGTAAGGGGCTCGCTGCCATGATGGGCGAAGGCTACAGCCAAAGCGTGAACCACAACGCTGCGGGCCCTGTCAGCATAGCTTCAGAACTACCACAAGCAGGCAATAATGGCATCACCATGGCGGCCATTGGTAGCCTTGTTGCAGGCCCTTACCAGCCACGCCGCCAATTTTCAGATGAATACCTCCATGAACTGGCCGATTCGATTGAAAAAAACGGCATCGTGCAACCCATTCTGGTACGCGCTTCTACTGTCGATACGGGTAAATATGAAATCATTGCTGGCGAACGCCGCTGGCGTGCAGCCAAACTCGCCAAACTAGTAGAAGTGCCCGTGTTGGTGCGCGAAGTAGGCGATCAACAGGCGCTAGAGATGGCGCTGATTGAAAATATCCAACGTCAGGATTTAAACCCGCTCGAGGAAGCCATGGCCTATCAGCGCCTGATGGATGAATTCGATTACACCCAGGAACAGCTCGCCACCGCCGTGGGCAAAAGCCGCAGCCACATTGCCAATTTGCTGCGCCTGCAAACACTGCCCGAAGCCATCAAAACCTTAATTGATAAAAACATGATTTCCGCCGGCCATGCCCGCGCCTTGCTCGGCGCCCCGAATGCCGAAACGATTGCCGAGCGCATCTGGAAAGAAGGATTAAGTGTACGCCAGACCGAGCAACTCGTCAAAACGCCCGAGCAAATCGCAGATCGTATTAAAGGCATGCTACAGCCCAAAGAGCAGCCTCGGGTCACAACCCCCCATGCACCATCGAACCCGCCCACTCAGCGTATCGCTAAAAGCGAGGATGTTTTGGCACTCGAAGAGATGCTATCGGGCAATCTGGGCTTACGCGTTAGCATTGATTCCACTGGCAACCAGACAGGGGAAGTGGTGATAGGATACGCATCTCTCACACAGCTCGATGAAATACTAAGAAGGCTAGGCGGAAGTATCTAATTACTTCGTCAGGCGAATCACACGGAGCGAATCACCAATCTCCTTAAACGCTTTCGTCATCTGCGCAGGATTTGCTGCATCGAAAAAATAACTGGGATTGGTTGCACAATCTTCAAGCAACTTTTTCACCGCAACCGTGGCGCCATCGGCACCGTTCAAGTCAAATGCAACGGTGTAAATTAATATTCCGTCTTTCTTCATCATGTCACAACGCAGCGCTAAATCTGCATTATCATCGGGGTTGATATACTTAGGTGTGCTAGCGCCAGGACAAAAAGTAATATTACGCCCATCGGTCATCAGCACCACCGCCTTCATCGTGTCGCCATTAAAGGGGCGAGGGGCAACCGTAGTATGGGCAAAATTGCTGTTATAGTCAGGACGCAACATCCGCCACGCGCCATCAAGCCCTACATTGATACGCGTCCATGCCTCACCAGCACTTGGCAAGTTAATCGCCATACTGGAAATATTCGCATGAATGGATGCCTTATTACCCGTGTATTCACGCACCGATGTCTGGTTAGGATTACGCGCGGCTGTGGGATCCATTCCATTACCCCCAAAACGTGGGTCCGCGGAAGTACCAAATACATTGTATTTCACATGCGTTGCATAAG
This sequence comes from Rickettsiales bacterium, assembly GCA_027489915.1. Taxonomy (GTDB): domain Bacteria; phylum Pseudomonadota; class Alphaproteobacteria; order Rickettsiales; family UBA3002; genus JAIXZB01. The sequence continues at coordinate 2,080 of JAIXZB010000204.1, forward strand.
GCACAATACCGACATACACACCATCAAGCGAGGTGCGCGCACCATACAATGTATCAATCAACACATGTGACGCATTTTTCAAATCCTCAAGCTTGGGGCAGGTCGGCAGTGCTGTTGTCGTGCCCGCAATATTACACATCGAACCCGAATGATCAGCAACCAGCACCAGATCAAGTGGCCGCACACCCCGCTGCGCCTCAGACGTCACCTGATACGACATGTTACCTAAGCCAATAAGCCCAAGAAAATAATTCTTCACCGAACTGGTGAGCACTCCCGATACATTGAGCGTGCCATCATTGGGATCCACCACCGTAATCGCAATCGATGATGCCATGTTGGAGGCATTCAAATTCGCATCCATATAATTGTCAGGAAAATTCGCTTTTGCATATGTTTCCGCCACCATCTCGGGCGGCTGCGAGGACACCGATGCCGCTGCCGATAACACCGCCGTATCAAGCGCCAACTGGGATTTTGCGCGCACCATATACACGCGTGAAAAATCCACTGCCGCACCCACAAGCAACACCAACATCGGTAAGGCAAACCCAATAATAACAAGGGCGTTTCCTTGCTCGTTGTAACGTAGACGTTTTACAATGCGGTATAATTTAAACATTACTGTGCCCCTCCGCCATCACCACCGCCACTGCCGTCTCCGCCGCTACCCCCGCCACTACCATCGCCACCACTACCACCGCCACTGCTGTCACCGCCGCTGCTACCATCACCGCTACTGCCGTCGCCACTGCTACCGTCACCGCTACTGCCGTCGCCACTGCTACCGTCGCCGCTACTACCATCACCACTGTCTTTATTATGCACCAAGTACCCATCCGCATAATAGGTATGATCGCCATCAAGCATAGGGTTATACACGCGCGTTTCCGCAGCATGTTTTACAGCCCCTAGGCTGCGTATTTTCTGGTAACCCCTTGCAGTAATAAGCACATCGCCCACACCAAGCGGCGCCACAGTGAGGGAGGGGTTTTCTCGAAGCGTCGCAGCAGGATCAATCGATTTCCACCCCTGCGTGGTCTTGAAAGGATGCTCATGCGTCACAAAGGCTTTGCCGCCATTGATACGATATAAACGCCGCTCTCCAAGCAGCGGTGTTTCCATTCCCACAACTGTATTGATACGCGATTCACCACGAATTCTATCGCCAGGAACAAGTGTTTCTATAGGCTTGCTGCTACCATCTTCCATCATCACCTGCGTGCCCGCAATAAAGCACGATGGGCCGCTACTAGAGCTAGTGCTTGATGAAGTAGTGCAACTGCATGAATGCCCCCCAGGCAACCCAAGGGTAGTGCATACTCCCGCACATCCCGTACCCCAGCATGTCGGTAAAGCAGGAATAGCGCTCATACCGAGCGGAACCGTATTGGTAGAGGTGGTGTTGAGCGCCAAATGCTCGCCAAACCGTGGTCGCAATACAGCACGCCTGTAATACTCACCATCGAGATTAGTGTCTGCCGAAAAC
>JAIXZB010000105.1 GCA_027489915.1 Rickettsiales bacterium
CTGTACTATCAACCTGAATGCAGAGGAATATACTGGGGGTGATTTACGTTTTCCTGAATTTGGAACACGCACTTACAGGGCGCCTACAGGAGGTGCGGTGGTTTTCTCTTGTTCGTTGCTTCACGAAGCCACAGAGGTCACACAAGGCAAGCGTTATGCGTTTTTGCCGTTTTTTTATGACACGGCTGCAGAGGCAATACGTAAGGAGAATCGCCAGTATCTAAGCGATGAAGTGGTTGATCTTAACGAGGCCTCAACGAAGGCTTAGCATCATTTTTTGGTGTGGTATTCCAATTTCTTCAAAAGGCTCTGATGCCTCGGCATATCCAAGTGCTTTGTAAAATCCTACAGCACTTGCGCGCGCATTAAGCGTTATATGCGTACGGCCATTTTCTTTTACTATATTATGGGCGTAGTACATTAGTTTTGCGCCAATACCCTTTCCTTGTATGGATTCATCAACCCCCATTTGCCTAAGCTTGGCGTATACATCATCAAGCCAAACTATGCTTATGGTTGCGACAACAGTATTATTCAATAGGGCTACTAGATGCGTTTGTAATGCATCGTTTGATACGTCTTCAGGCCGATTTTCCATGCCTAATGGGCGGCGTAGTATTTTTTCACGCAGTAGAAGGCTTTGCTGATAATATTCACTTTCGTATGCTGCTTCCTGATATGTAATTTGCATTAAAGTGTAGCCTATTGGTAGCGTTGCAATCGATATATTTATGATTATGCTGGTTACTTTCCAAAGGATGCAAGATGATTCGCCATGTTGTGATGTTTAGCGCTAAAGATGCCAAGGATATTGATGCTATTGAGCAAGGATTAAAGCTGCTTTCAGGCATAGAAGAGGCGCTGCATTTTGAAGTGGCGCGTAACCTTCAGTGTGACCAAATTGCAAATGAAATTTCGCTTGTGGTGTATGCAGAATTTGCTGATGTAGAAGCATTGCAGCGCTACAAACAGCACCCGTTATATGCGCAAGCTATTCAGATTGTTAGGCCACTGCGCGATATCAGGGTTGCGGCGGATTTTCTGTCGCAATAGCTGCGGGAATAGGCGTTTCCTGTAGCCCCAGAAATACATCTTTGAAGTGATTGACGAACAGCCAAGCCCCATCGAATGAAAAATGCATGTAGTCTGAATAATACATTTTGCTGCCTTCAAATGCGATGCAGCGTACCTCGTTGCACACCACATCGCGAGCATTGAGGAAAGTGAGGTTGGGATGTTGCGCAGCGTATGCCCTGGCAAGTGCGTTAAATTCGGTGCCAGCGCGCATTTCTGAAGCGGGTAGCGATACTTTTTCTGAGCATGCATTGCTGATAAATGTAGGAACCGACAAACAGCGTATAACGCCTTGCTGATCGCCCATTCCAGGGGCGATACCAATAATTACCATGTGGCGGTAGGGGCCAGCTGCGAGGCGTATTTTTTCGATCTGACCAATCATAAGTGCGTTGTATTCTGCATCCGTTGCGGGTTCGATGGGATTGCGGTTTTTATCAGCTAGAATGGTTTTGTAGGTGTGCCAGCTATGCGCGACTACAATAGGGAGGTTATTGCCGCTCATAAGCGCCAGTGCTTTATCCCATTTTCCGTTACATTCTTCATCGGCAGCAGCGCGGCCACGCGGCGCGATGTCAGGTGTAAGCACACATGCCGCATGGAACAATCCGATGGCGGATTTGTTGTTTTCTTTGAGTAATTTATCCAGCGCGCCTGCGTATTGAGAGGCAAAGCTATCACCAAATATGATGAAAGAGGGGGCTACATTCGGTGTGCCGAGCATCTGGCGTTCGCGGCTTGCGAATGCCGCGCCGCCAAACTGGCTGCTGTGGAAAGTTGCAGGGTCGCTCATAAGCACGCGGAACCGTTCATCAATGCGCCATAGCCAGCCGTTATCCATACGAATGCTGATGGCGAGGAGTGATAGCACCAATGCAGGAATTGCCATCAGAATACCAAAGCGCCACAGCGCAGTGGTGTCGCGCACGGCGCGCAAAGGTTTATCGATGTAGTAATACATGGGGATGGCGATAACGAAAGTGGCTAGGGTGAGAATAGCTTTATCCCAGTCATCCAGCGCTTCGAGCAAACGGTATTTGTAGAACACATATAATGGCCAGTGGACAAGGTATAGCTGGTAGCTGATGAGGCCAATATAGGCTATAGCACGGTTGCTGATGAGTGTTTTGCTGTAGCAGTCCTTGGAGGCAAATATAATCAGCGCCGCACCGATGCAGGGAATGAGTGAAGTGAGCGCGGGAAATTGCGATGTTGCTTTGCTGCCGATAACGGCAAAGGCAATCAGCGCAAGCCCAGCAACTGTGAGTATCTCGGATATTATGCGTTTGGTTGGGGTATATGCCACAGCCCACACCATTGCACCGCCGATGATGAACTCAAAAATACGAAACGGCAGTAGGTAGAATGTGGCGTTGGGATCGGTTGTGCGGAAAAATTCGGCGCTTGCAAGGCTTGCTATGAATAGCATTGCGATAACCGCATACATTATAGTGCGCGTGGTTTTGCGAATCAGCAGGGCAAGCGCCAATGGCCAGATGAAGTAAAATTGTTCCTCCACACTCAGCGACCACATGTGCAGCAGGGGTTTTACATCCACATCGCCCGTGAAATAGCCGATATGCTGCCAGAAATAGATGTTGGAGACGAACCAGAGGCTTGCAATCAGTGCATTGGCTGCATTCACCAAATCGCTTGGGGTGAAAAGCAGCGTTGCGCCAATGAGGCTTAGGGTGAGGGTGGCAAGCACGCTTGGAAGAATGCGGCGGGTGCGGCGTTCATAGAAATTGGCGAAGCGGAAGCTGCCCGCCTCCACTTCATCGCGGATGATACGGGTGATAAGAAATCCACTGATGACAAAGAAGATATCCACCCCATAAAACCCGCCATTCAGCCAGCCGAAATCGAAGTGGTATAGCAGAACACTAAGCACCGCTATTGCGCGCAACCCATCGATATCTGCTCTGTAATCGTGTTTCATTTTTTATCTTTAGTAAGTGACAAGGTATGAGATTACCTGCTCAGCAGCGAGTTGCAAACGCTAAGCGTATGCTGCGGTAAGCTTTTTGTCGAACTGGTGAGGTCTTTTGGGCTATTCATCTCCTCCGCCATTAAAAAAGGGTGCCTTTGGGACACCCTTTTTTAATGGCGGGACATTGTAGACGCTATGCGAACCTGCGAGCAGACAAGACAGGCGATTGTGAAGCTGAATATGGCGTATGTGTATCGGTTGCGACGGGCGGGATATTTGGAGAAGTTGGGGCTACACTTCTTGCTTGGGATAATTAAGGGGTTTCGGTAAGCTTGATTGCGGGTTAGCTAAATTTTTCCATATGGGCAAAAGTGCGGATGTATGGTGTCGATTTCTGGGAACGGTTTAATTTGAAGTCATATGCTCCAAAATAGTTCAGAGAAGAAAGCAAGTTAGCTAAGTTTAGCGTCTAGCCAATTGCGTAAAGTTTTGAAATCTTTATGAGAGCAATAATACTCTAATTCTTCTAGTTCAGTTTTTACATCTCTCCTAATGTCAGCTTTTTCTTCATCTGTTAATTGCTGACACGATTCAAAAATATTCACCAACTTTTCATAGGCTGTTGCAAAGTTGGTTTCATCTATATCGAAATTTTTGAACTGCCCCGCCTCATTAATGATAGCTTGGCTCTCTGTGATTTCTTTGCCGCAAGTAGCCGCATCTGTAATTGGCTGAGGATGTCGATTATTTATTTCGGTTTGAGCAGCAAGAAACTTGGCATGCATCTTATCATAAATTGCAGTTTGAATGGGAAGGCATAATGAACGAACCACACGCCTGTGAAAAGGTCGTTTGATATTTTCTATTTCATCTTTTGAAACGCCATTTTTACTTAGTGAGTCTTCAATACCTATAATCACATCATACAAATCTTTGTTCTCATAGTGCGAATCCCAATAGCCAATCGTTGTACTAAGGCGGGTTACAGGGGCTGCAGTGATTAATGCGAGGCGGCGCAATTCCTTAATCATAGTTTCTGCTTCTTTTTGGACTTGCTCCCACATTTCTGCCTCAATACCGAGCCCCTTAAACTTCTTGAACTTTGAGAGAAAGGCAAAAATTAAACAGAAAATTGCTGCAGCACATAATGTTGCAACAATAGCAGGCTTGTCTTGCGTATAACCAATACAGCAAGCAACGCCAAAAATTATGAATGCAACAAGTCCCAAAAAGAATCTAAACATATTCGAAACCAGTATTTTTAAATATTTCATAAGCTTACTTGTTCGAACAATGGCGGAGGAGATGAGATTCGAACTCACGGTACATCTTTACAATGTACAACGGTTTAGCAAACCGCCGCCTTCAGCCACTCGGCCACCCCTCCGCACGCGGAACATACGCGAGGCATCTGATTAGGGCCCTTGGGTGGTTAAGGCAACTAAAAAATCGGGTGGGGTTTATTTGTCTTTAGCGTCTTCCGGTTCGGGCGCGATGATGGGCATCATTACCATGGGAGAGCCGGGGATGGGGGCGATGGGCACCATTATGATGTTTGAGTCGGCAGGGTTTGTACCTAACGCATCATCGCCAACGGGCATGGCCTTATCGCTCAAGCTGAGGAGCGTGTCTTTGAAACGTTCGATGGCCATGATGGAGCCATCGACAGAGAAATGGTTGTAATCGGAATAGAAATGCTTGTTGCCTTCGACTACTTTGCAATTCAGCGTGTCGCACACGGCTTCGCGCGGGTTTAGGAATACCACGTTCGCATGGGTGCGTGCATATTCGGCGGCGGCGGCATTGAAATCTAGCCCATCGCGCAGTTGGATGGAGGGGACGGACACACTTGCATCGCATGGTTTGGTGAGGATGGTGGGGGTGAGTTTGCAATTCAGCGTTTTCTTGAGCGGGCCCGAACCTGGGGCGATGCCCATGATGATAAGCTGCCTATCGAGCCCGATATTCCTTCGTATTTCATCGATTTTCTTGATGATGAAATTATAATATTGTGGCGAGGCGGCAAAATTAATGGCGCTCATGCTGTTATCGGCCAGTTTATCCATGTAGGTGTGCCAGCTATGCGCAACCAGCACAGGCAAATGGTTGCCTTGCAGCAGCTTTTGCACTTCGGTGAATTGTGTGGCGCAGAGCACATCGACAGGGCCTGTTTTGCGCGGGCGCACACCGGGGGCGATGAGGCAATCATGGTGGTATATCGCGAGTGCCGACTTGCCATTTTCCTTCAGCAGCTTATCCAACCCCACGGCATATTGTGCGGCGAAGCTATCGCCAAACATCACGAAGGAGGGGGCGGCATTGGCATCGCCCAGTTTCTGCACTTCGCGTGGTTCAAACCCTACCCCGCCGTAAAGCATGCCTCGGGCGGCATCGGGGTTATCCATTTGCTTGCGAATTTCGGCATCTATGCGCCATGGCCAGCCATTATCGAGCCTTATGGTGAGGGCGGAGATAGCGATAATCATGGAAAGTGCGGCGCAGATGGTGGCGAAGCGGAAAAAGGATTTAGTGTCGCTCACAGGGCGCAGTGGTTTATCGATGAAATGATACAGAGGGATGGCAAGCAGGAAGGAAACAGCGGCGATGGTAAATTGATCGATTCCCGTTAAGCTTCGGGCGGCGACATAAACAAAAAACACATAGACAGGCCAGTGCACCAGATACAGTTGATAGCTGATGCGCCCGATATAGGACATGAGGCGGTTAGAGATGAGGGCGCTGCATTTGGTATTTTCGCCAGCAAAAATAACCATAGCGGTGCCGATGCAGGGGATAATACCCCACACCACATGCAGTGGCATAGTGCTGCGAAGCATCAGCACAGAGCTAATCATAAGGGCGATGCCTAGTGCGGTGATGATTTCGTTCGAGGTGGCATTAGTGGGTTTTTTCTCGATAAGCCACACCACCGATGCGCCAATGAGAAACTCAAACATGCGGAAGGGGAGAAGATAGAACACAGCGTTGTTGTCGGTGTTGTAATACGCAGCGGCTGCAATGAGGCTAACTGCGAAAATAGCGGCGGTGACGGTAAGGATGCGTTTTACGTTAGCGTTGCGTTTTACGAGAAATACTAGCAGTAGCGGCCAGAAAATATAGAATTGCTCCTCCAAGCTTAGCGACCACATATGGAGCAGGGGCTTTACATCCAGATTGGCGGTAAAATAATCGATATGCTGCCAGAAATAGATGTTGGAGACGAAAAACAGTGTCGACATCATGGCATTGGCTTGATGCACCAAATCGGCGGGCGAGAAGAGCAATGCCGCGCCGATTAGGCTTAAAATGACAGTGGCCAGTGCGCTTGGAAAAATGCGGCGGGTGCGGCGTTCGTAGAAATTAGCGAGGGTAAAAATGCCTGCAGCCGCTTCTTTGCGGATGATGCGGGTGATCAGGAATCCACTGATAACCAGAAACATGTCAACGCCAAGGTAGCCGCCTCCTAGTGCCTGAAAATCAAGGTGAAAAAGTAATACGCTGATAACGGCTATGGCGCGTAATCCATCTATATCTGCTCTGTAGTTATGCGTCATGCTGTCCTTAGCCCCAGATGTATGCATCTAACCATGAAGCCTTGATTATTAAAGTAAAAAATACGTTTTATCTGCGTTCTATTGCGTGAACTGCTTGCCAGTATCGTGAATTTGAGCGATAGAGCCTGCATGACGATTAGAGAACATACAGAAATTACATCCGCAAAGCCTCCACGTGTAGGTATGGTTTCGCTTGGTTGTGCTAAAGCATTGGTCGATTCAGAGCGTATTCTGACCCAGCTAAAAACCGAAGGCTACGAGATTGCACCTGATTATGTCGGGGCGGATGTAGTGCTGGTGAATACTTGCGGATTTTTGGATTCGGCGCGCGAAGAGTCGCTCGATGCGATTGGTGAGGCGCTGGCTGAGAATGGTAAGGTGATTGTTACGGGCTGTCTTGGCGCTGAGCCTGATGTGATTCGCGCGCGTTTTCCCATGGTTGCTGACATTACAGGGCCACATCAGTATGAATCGGTGATGAAAGCCGTGCACAAGATTGTACCTCCATTACATGATCCGTATCTGGATTTGGTGCCGCCTCAGGGAATACGGCTTACTCCGCGTCATTATGCGTACCTAAAAATTTCAGAAGGGTGTAATAATCGCTGTTCGTTCTGTATTATTCCTGCGCTGCGTGGTGATTTGGTGAGTAGGCCTCTTGCTGATGTGATGGGTGAGGCGGAAAAACTTGTGGCTTCGGGTGTCAATGAGCTGCTTGTGGTGTCGCAAGATACTAGCGCTTATGGAGTGGATATAAAATATGCCGAAAGCAACTGGCGCGGGCGTGATATTCAGGCGCGTTTTTTGACGCTAGCAGAAGCGCTTGGCGAGCTGGATGTGTGGGTGCGTATGCATTATGTGTACCCCTATCCACATGTCGATAAAGTGATTCCACTGATGGCGGAAGGTAAAATCCTGCCGTATCTGGATATTCCTTTCCAGCATGCAAGCCCTACAGTTCTTTCTGCCATGCGACGCCCTGCCAATCACGAGAAAACCGCCGATCGTATTCATACATGGCGTACTATGTGCCCTGATATTACACTGCGATCCACATTCATTGTGGGTTTCCCTGGCGAAACAGAGGAAGATTTTGTTTTTCTGCTTGATTGGTTGCGTGAAGTGCAGCTCGATAGGGTGGGATGCTTTAAGTATGAAGATGTGAAAGGCGCTGTTTCGCATAGCTTAGCTCATCATGTGCCTGAAGAAGTAAAGCAAGAGCGTTGGAACAGATTGATGGAAGTGCAGCAGGAAATCAGTGCGGCTAAACTTGTAAAAAAACTGGGAAAAAGAATTAAGGTGCTGGTTGATGCTGTTGAAGATGGTCAGGCGATTGCGCGTAGTGCGGCGGATGCTCCAGAGATTGATGGAAACGTCTATTTCAAAGCATCGCGCAAGGTGCGTGTGGGTGGATTCAGTGAAGTCGAGATAACTGATACTGATGCGTATGATTTGTATGGTTTGGAAGTAAAAGAATAAGGAGAACGCTTTGTCAGTGCCGAAACAAAAAGAAACCACTTGGGATTTTATAAAGACATTTGTGTGGGCAATTGGCATTGCAATGGTGTTTCGTTCTTTTTGCTACGAGCCGTTTCATATTCCATCAGAATCCATGCTACCCACGCTTTACAAGGGCGATTACATTTTTGTTTCCAAACTTTCTTATGGTTACAGCCGCTACTCTTTTCCTTTCGGAACGAGCAGCACATTCGATGGGTTTAAGGGACGAATATTTGCCACTGAACCTATGCGTGGTGATGTGATTGTGTTCAGGTTACCTATCAATCCGCGCATTGATTACATTAAGCGGTTGGTTGGGCTGCCCGGAGATAGGCTGCAGGTTATAAATGGATTGCTCTACATTAACGGCGAGCAAGCATCGCAGCATAAGGTGAAAGATTTCCAGGCGACGATTGAAGGTGGGGGGGTGAAATTTGTGCCACGCTTTATCGAGCAGCTTCCGCATGGCCCTAAACACCCAGTGCTGGATGAGAAACCTGATTACGAGGTGGATAACACCGATGAATATACAGTGCCCGAGGGTAGCTATTTCTTCATGGGAGATAATCGCGACAACTCTGTGGATAGCCGTTATTTGGCTGATGTTGGCTATGTGGCTCGTGAAAATCTTGTGGGTCGTGCAGAAATTATTATGGTTTCAGCAGATCCCGAGGTGTCGTTTGCTAACATCATTGGGTGGGTTAGAAACCTGCGTTATGAGCGTTTCTTCCAGATTATTCGGTAAGCCGTGAATGCGCTGGAGCACAGTCTTGGTTACGTGTTCAAGCAGCCATCATTGCTTGAGCAAGCCTTGACGCATCCATCCACTGCGCAGCAGAAAAACAACAGCGCTTATAATAACCAAAGACTCGAATTTTTAGGTGATGCAGTGCTTGGTGTACTGATTGCTGAAATGCTATACGCTATGTTTCCCTCCGAAGCCGAGGGGGATTTAAGTAAGCGTTTAGTTGCGCTTGTTAATGGTGGGGTGTTAGCGCAAGTGGCCCAAAGCTTGTCGCTTGGAGAGTATTTGATACTTTCTGCCAGTGAGGCAGATGTGGGGGGGCGTAATCTAACCTCTAATCTGGAAGATGCGTGCGAGGCCATTATTGGAGCTATGTATTTGGATGGTGGGTTAGATGTTGTGCGTCCTTTTATCGAGCGTTACTGGTTGCCCTTGGCAAAA
>JAIXZB010000063.1 GCA_027489915.1 Rickettsiales bacterium
AAAAACAATGCGATTGGATGGTCGCAAATGATGTATCTTCGGGTCAGGCGTTTGAGCGCGATGATAACAGCGTGACCTTGCTCACCGATGCAGGTGAAGAACGCTTTGAGAAGATGAGCAAAATTGCTATTGCTGATGCACTCACCGCTCGCATTGCTGCCAGTTTATTGCCCGTGTCCACCCCTAAAAAACGAGCCAAATGATGAGCAACGACACTATCACCATCCCCGTTACCAAACTTGCGCATGCTGTGGATTTAGCACTGCCTGCCTATGCTACATCGGACAGTGCAGGATTGGATTTACTTGCCGCTATTGATGCCGATATTACGCTTGCACCCCTTGAGAGAAAACTTATTCCCACTGGGCTTGCGATTGCGCTACCTCAGGGATACGAAGCTCAAGTACGCCCACGTTCGGGCCTTGCTCTCAAACAAGGAATAGGCGTTGTAAATGCACCGGGAACCATTGATGCGGATTACCGCGGTGAAGTGGGTGTGATTCTTATCAACTTAAGTAACGATACTGTCACGATTACGCGTGGCATGCGCATTGCGCAGATGGTAATTGCAGCTTACAGTCGCGCCATCTGGAACGAAGTGCCAAGCCTTCCCGAAACTGCACGTGGCACAGGCGGTTTTGGTTCTACAGGAACCAAGGGATAAAATGCTCTCCTTTTCACGCAAATTATTTCATTGTATCGAAGCGGTCGTTACGCTTGCATATCGCGTGGGGCATGATCCCATGTCGGGGAAGGAAATGTGCGAAAAGCTTGGCCTACCCTCGCGCTATCTTGAAGCGATGATGCAACAGCTCGTGCGTGAAGGTATATTGCGCGGTGTGCGTGGGCCTACGGGTGGCTATCAGATTGCTAAGCCCTTTGAGCAGATATCTCTTGCTGATATTTGCCGTGCAGTTGGGCCTGAAGAAGAACAGCCTGAAAGCCATACCGAGCTTGGCCAGCGCTTATTGCTCAAAGTGGCAGATGATTTAGAACTGCATAGCCTGCAGTTCTTGGAGAGTATTACACTTGCACGTTTATGCGACCAAGCACGTAGTATACACATCAAGCGCGATGGGATGCATATTATGGATTTTACTATTTAACAGGAGCCGCCATGACGACTATAAACCCCGATGCCATTGGCCATAGACACATGTATGAATCCATTCTTGAAACCATAGGCAATACACCCATGGTGAAGCTCAACCGAATTGCCAAGGCACATAATACGGTTGCTACTATTTATGCGAAGCTTGAGTTTTTTAACCCGCTATCTTCCATTAAAGACCGTATTGCACTTTCGATGGTGGAAGCAGCAGAGAATGCAGGGCTTCTTACGCACGATACCGTGCTGGTTGAGCCAACATCGGGAAACACGGGTATTGCGCTTGCGTTTGTGTGTGCGGCAAAAGGATACCGCTTGATTCTTACCATGCCTGAAACCATGTCGGTAGAACGCCGTAAAATGCTCAAGATTTTAGGTGCCGAACTAGAGTTAACCCCCGGCGGTAAAGGTATGCGTGGTGCGATTGAGAAAGCGGAAGAAATTGTCGCAAGCAATCCCAAAGCGCTGATGCTTCAACAGTTCAAAAACCTCGCAAACCCTGAAGTACATACCAAAACCACGGCGCTTGAGATCTGGAATGATACACAAGGTAAGGTTGATATTTTTATTGCAGGTGTGGGCACTGGCGGCACCATAACAGGGGTTGGCGCAACCCTGAAGGAAAAGAACCCCGCGGTGAAAATTATTGCTATCGAGCCAGAAGACAGCCCTGTGCTTTCGGGCGGAAACCCTGGTCCACACAAGATTCAAGGTATTGGCGCAGGTTTCATTCCCGATGTGCTTAAGCGCGATGTGATTGATGAGGTAATTACGATCAGCAATAAGCGCGCATTTGAAACCGCGCGCGACGTTGCAAAAAGCGATGGTATTCCCGTTGGTATTTCTTCAGGTGCCACCATTGCAGCAGCGCTCGATGTTGCTTCGCGCCCAGAGAACGCGGGCAAAATGATTGTGGTCATCGTAGCATCACCCGCAGAGCGCTATATTTCCACCGATTTATTCGCCGATGTATAAGTGTCACTCAGCTTAGAGGAACAACGGCGCTACGCACGACAGATTCAGCTCCCTGAATTTGGCGAGACATCTCAACTTGCATTAAAATCTGCGCGGGTGCTTGTGGTTGGCGCAGGCGGCCTTGGTGCATCGCTTTTATCGTATTTAAGTGCGGCAGGCATTGGCACACTTGGCATCGTTGATGGTGACCGTGTAGAATTATCCAATCTCAACCGTCAGATTCTTCATGAAACAGGCGATATTGGGAGGCTCAAAGCAGAGAGTGCACGTGATAGGGTTGAGGAGCTCAATCCATTGGTACATGTAAATTGCCACGACATGAATATCAATGTATCGAATGCAGAAGCGCTTATTGCACAGTATGATATTGTGGCTGATGGCTGCGATAATTTTGCTACGCGCATGGTAGTAAACCGCACCTGCGTTGAGCTCAAAAAACCTCTCGTAAGCGCCGCAGTTAAAGGCTGGGATGGGCAGATTTCTACATTCGCCCCTCACCTTGCGCCTCACGCACCCTGCTATCAGTGTTTGGTTGCAGAAGATGCGCCTGAAATAAATACATGTAAGGAAGCAGGCGTGATTGGCCCTCTATGCGGCATCATGGGTTCGATGCAGGCGTTGGAAGTCATGTACACTATTTTAGGTGACCCACAATGGGTAGGAAAACTCTGCATTTTTAATAGTCGCACGGGCATGCAACGCGTGAGTGCAATTACTCAAGATCCCGCATGCAAAGTATGTAACGGGCCTATTGCTTAATTTTTATTAACGGTTATGATGCGCGCATGTCGATAGCCCGTATTATTGTTATTTTTATTGCGCTTACAGCGACGTGCCCTTCTGCGTCTTTTGCTCAGGAGCCCTCGATTCTCAATCCCTCAGGCTTGGCAGTTCCACGCTTTGTATCGCTCAAATCGGATTATGTTAATGCGCGCGTCGGGCCTGGTAAACGCTACCCTATTCGCTGGGCATATACGCGTAAAAATCTACCCGTTGAAATTATCGAAGAATTTGCCCATTGGCGCAAAATACGCGATGCGGATGGCGATGGTGGATGGGTGCATAAAAGCCTTCTTTCAGGCACACGCACCGCCATGATTACCGAGCAATCGCAAAGCCTGTATGTTCGGCCAGATGCAACATCTGCAATTACTTTACGTGCAGGCGTGACCGTCATTGGCACCATCCATAGCTGCATACCTGATTGGTGTGAACTCACCATAAAAGAGCATACAGGCTGGATTCGTAAAGCCGATATGTGGGGCGCAACGCGCGAAGAAGTATTTGAAGAAAACTAAGCTGCCTTTACTTGCACAACAGGCCTTACACGCACAATCACGTCAATGGCATCCAGCTCAAGCCCCTCGGGTAACGCAATAGGTTTTTCAACGCATACGCTATCTGAATGCATATCCATCAATTCGCCTGTGAGCGTGTTTAGCATGTGATGATGCGGTGTAATGTTTGTATCGAAATAGGAACATTTTCCATCCACCGTTACTTCACGTAGTAAACCACTTTCGGTAAACTGATGGAGTGTGTTATAAATCGTCGCCAGCGAGACATGCGCACCTGATTGCTTTACTTCACTTTGTAATTGCTCTGCTGATACATGGCGCGGTTGCGGGCCAGCCCATAACCACTCGCCAAGTAGTATCCGCTGGCGTGTAGGACGCAGAGATGCTTGTTTTAAGTTGAGTACGGTAGAATGCATTATACCCTCGCTACTATGGAATGATGTCACAATTAGTGAACACACCATACACACCAGAAACGAGCATAACAAGGAAAAATACAACTTATTGGTGTATCGCCTAGTATCCTGTCATTATTCTATCTACGAGTTGCTTGACGCTGGGCACGAATCCATTCGAATAAAAAGGATCCTGTGCAAACTTGTAAGCGTTGTGCCCTGCAAACATGAGATTATTTTCGATAGAACCACCGCGCACGATATCTTGCAGTGTTTTCTGGATGCAGAAGCTGCGCGGATCGGCTTTTTTACCCGTGGTGTAATCATCGTGATCTTTCCAATTGGAAAAGCGGCAATGGGTTAGGCATCCCATGCAATCTACCTGATCTTGATGAATCACCTCTGCGTTCTCTTTGGTTACAAACACCATGGTATCATCTGGTGTTTTCAGCGCTTCAGTGTAACCAAGTGCAATCCAGCTTTCGGCACGGTCCTTGTCTTCAAGCGTCATGAAATGCGGGCGTTTGCGAGGGCCATACAAAAATGGCTCGGTCATGTAGCCTTCTGGCTCCATCGTAAAGCGTACCTGACGTTCGTTGCGAGCGCGCAAATCTTCGATGAAATCATTATTCACTGCGGAGGAATAAAACCCTGTGGGGCTGAAGCGATTTAAGAACACATCACCCTTCTTGAGCGTCATCAAGCGTTCTTTCCATTCTGCGGGAATAGGGCTTTCATTGGTAAGGAGCGGGCGTGTGCCAAACTGAAAGGCAATAGGCCCAATCTCTGGATTATCTAGCCAGTGTTCCCAATCTTTCAGATGCCACGCACCGCCTGCCATAATGATCGGGGTTTCATGCAATCCCACTTCATTCATGAATTGGCGCAACTCGCGTACACGTGGATACGGATCTTCGGGACGCGTTGGATCCTCACCGTTAGAAAGACCATTGTGGCCGCCTGCCAGCCATGGATCTTCATAAACAACGCTACCTAGTAAATCTTTGGTTTTCGAATATGCACGTTTCCAGAGCGCACGAAATGCACGCATGGATGATATGATTGGGTGATAATACACATTGTGTTTAGCGGCAATATCGCTCAAGCGGTAAGGCATTCCAGCGCCGCACGTTACGCCGTGAACCAAGCCTTTTGCACCTTCAAGTACACCTTCAAGCACGCGTTCACAGCCACCCATTTCCCACAACACGTTTATATGCACACGGCCATTACCATTTGATGCCTCATGTGCAACCTTGGCATGGTAAATTCCCGCTTCAATGCCCGAGGCAACAAGCTCTTCATGTTTCTCACGGCGTGTAGAGCCTTTATAAATCAAAGGTTCTGGTGTTCCATCAGCACGGTAAATAATCCCGTTCACGCCTGAAAATGTGCCTACCGCACCTGCAGCCGCAAATGCCCCTGAGGTAGCACCGTTACTTGCTCCCACTCCCTTGCCGCCTTCAATAATCGGCAGTACTTCACGGCCTGAAACAATAACAGGTTTAAGGTTGGCTAGATTTGGCATGGTTTCTGTGTGCATGATATTCTCGCGATGTTTGGCGTCTTATAATGTGCCGAAAGCCTTATGCCAAATAAAAAACGGGTCATAACTCTAGTGTAATACTAGTGTATTACACCCCAGTTATCTCCCACCCCTGCTTCCACCGTAAGCGGCACAGAGATATGAGCTGCATGTTGCATGATAATCTTAACCTTATCCGCCACTTTTTGCGCAATCTCTGCAGGCGCTTCCAGCACCAGTTCATCATGCACCTGCAGTAATAACTTAGCTGTGGGCATTTCGCTTGTGAGCATGTTTTCCACATCTACCATCGCGCATTTAATAATATCGGCAGCACTGCCCTGAAGCGGTGCGTTGATAGCTGCACGTTCTGAGAACGCACGCAGGTTGGGTTGTTTAGCTAGAATATCTTTCACATAAATACGCCTGCCTATGAGGGTTGTGACAAACCCATGTTCGCGGGCAAAGGCAATGGTTTTATCCATATATTCACGAATGCCTGGATATTGTTTGAAATACAGATCGATATATTGCGCTGCCTCTGTACGGCTGATTCCCAGACGTGCGGCCAACCCATGAGCACTGATGCCATATATAATTCCGAAATTGATGGTTTTTGCTTTCCGGCGCAACTCACTCGAAACCACATCTACGGTCACACCAAACATCTGGCTTGCGGTGATGGCATGAATATCGCGGCCTTCGCGGAAGGCATTTTTCAGCACATCCATATCGGCAACATGTGCAAGCAAGCGCAGCTCGATTTGTGAATAATCGGCAGAAATCAATTTCATACCTTCCGCTGCCACAAAGGCTGTGCGAATGCGTTTTCCAGCATCGGTGCGAATCGGAATGTTTTGCAGATTAGGGTCTGTCGATGATAGGCGCCCCGTGGTGGTGGATGCCATGGAATAGGATGTATGCACCCTGCCCGTTGTAGGGTTGATTTGTTTCTGCAACGCATCGGTATAAGTGGATTGCAGCTTGGTCACATGCCGCCATTCGACCACTTTTTGCGCTATGGTGTGGCCTTGGCCTGCCAGTATTTCCAGTGTTTCGGCATCGGTAGTGTAGGCACCGCTCTTGCTTGATTTCTTGCCGCCTTCAATGCCCATGGTTTCAAACAATACCTCGCCAAGCTGTTTGGGGGAGGCAACGGAAAAATGTACTCCCGCAAGGGCATGAATTTCGGACTCGAGGCCTGAGGCTATTTCTGAAAATTCCTTAGAAAGCCCCGAGAGCGTTTCACGCGAAACATAAATCCCGCGCGATTCCATTGACACTAATACAGGCACCAACGCGCGCTCGCATTGCTCATACACATCCACCACTTTCTGGGTAATGATTTCAGGCGATAGCAGATTGTAAAGCCGCAGCGTCACATCCGCATCTTCGGCAGCATACTCAGCTGCTTTTTCAATATCCACTTGCGCAAAGGTGGTTTGCTGCTTGCCTGTTCCCACCAATGATTTGAAGGTGATATTCTCATGCCCAAGATGCAAGCGCGCCAACTCATCAAGGTTCTGCGGATGAAGCCCAGCTGAAGTGGCGTAAGATAACAGCATCGTATCTGCAATCGGTGTGATATCGATATTGTACTTCTTGAGTACCAATAAATCGTATTTCAGATTATGGCCAATTTTCAGCACAGCTTTATTCAGAAGCAATGGTATGAGTATGGCAAACGCTTCCTCAATGCTTAATTGGTTCGGCGCGCGGATGGTCATGATGGATGCTGCATCGCTTGGCGCATCGAATAAACTGGTTTGGGTTGCTTGCCCTGCAATCACATGACCAAGCGGAATATAGCACGCCTCGCCCTCTTCAACCGCTAATGAAATACCCACCAACTGCGCCTGCATTGCATCTAGCGATGTGGTTTCAGTGTCTATTGCCACGCGTCCTTTACGTGTTGCGCGGCTTACCCACACTTGCAACACTTCGGCAGTGCGCACAATGCTGTAATTTTTAACCAATGGCGCGCTACTTGCCACTGCTGTAAAGGCTTCGTTGGTATTGATGCTGATTACATTAGAAACAGTGCCGCCGTATTTTTTGACCAGCGATGTAAAATTCTGCGCCTGCATGAAGCTGAGTATTTTTTCATTATCAAGCGGCTTGCTCACTAGCTCATCAAGCGTTTGCGGCAGCGGGATATCCGCATGTAACTCCACCAGCTTGCGCGACATACGGGCGTTATCTGCATGCTGCATCAGCACTTCGCGGCGCTTGGGTTGTTTTATACTATTCAAATTCGCAAGCACACCTTCTAGTGAGCCATACTCGATGATAAGTTCGGCGGCTGTTTTCGGGCCGATGCTTGGAACGCCCGGCACGTTATCGACCGAATCACCAATCAGTGCCTGCACTTCAATTACTTTGTTCGGTGGCACACCAAATTTTTCGATTACTGCTGCCTCTCCAATGTGTTTTTGTTTCATCGGGTCATACATGCTCACGCCATCGCGGATGAGCTGCATCAGGTCTTTGTCGGAGGATACAATTACGGTTTCGATACCTGCATCACTTGCGACTTTTGCATAGGCGGCAATTAAATCATCGGCTTCATAATTGGATAATTCAATAGAGGGCAAATTCAGCGCCAGCGTTGCTTCACGCACCAGTGCGAATTGTGGTACCAAATCTTCAGGCGGAGCTGGGCGATGGGCTTTGTAATCAGCATAGATATCCTTACGGAATGTGGTACGCGAGGCATCGAAAATAACGGCAAAATACTCGGCAGGCATCTGCTCACGCAACTTTAGCAACATATTGGTAAAGCCATAAACCGCACCCACAGGCACCCCATCGCGGCGCGTGAGTGGCGGCAGCGCATGATAAGCGCGAAAAATATAGCCCGACCCATCAACAAGTATAAGGCGCTTTTTGGAATGCGTGGGAAGGGTGGCTTTGGTTTCCATGATTGCAACTGCTCCGTTTGGACGCTAACCATAGCGCACCATTCACCCCTGCATAGGATTATTCGCATGGCTTCCACACTCTCTGGCTCTGAGCGTGCTTCTGTATCGGGCACTACTAAACAACTTGTTGTGTTCCTGCATGGGCTTGGTGCAGACGGCAATGATTTGCTTGGGCTTGCACCCTTTTTTGCGGAAGCCCTACCAGATGCACATTTTATTGCACCCAACGCACCTGAGCCATGCGATATGACACCGTATGGGTATCAGTGGTTTTCATTGCAGGAATGGACGCCCGAATCAAAATTGCGCGGCACCAAAGCATCTGCACCCATTCTTAATACGTTTCTTGATGCACAGCTTGCACGGTTTTCTCTACCCGATAGCCAGCTTGCGCTGGTAGGATTTTCGCAGGGCACGATGATGAGTTTATATACCGCCCCTCGCCGCGCCAAAGCGATTGCTGGTATTGTTGGATACTCTGGCGCTTTGATTGGAGGAGAAACCTTGGCGCAGGAAGTTACTGCTAAACCTCCAGTATGCCTTATTCACGGCACAGCAGATACAATCGTGCCATTCGCTGCCATGGACGTCGCCACCTCTGGCTTATCTAGCTGCTGTATATCCGTTGAAGCACATGCACGACCTAACCTTCCACACACTATTGATGAAGAGGGCATTGAAATTGCCCGTGCATTTTTGCGTCGATGCTTCGGGCTGTAACTAGAGTCCTTTTCCCACCGCTTCGCTGATATGTGCAAACCCATCGCGCGCAAGCAGCGTATCTAATTTTTGTACCATATCAGGTATCATGCCGAAGCCCTGATAAATAAGGGCTGTGTATAATTGTACAAGCGAGGCACCGTGAAGGATTTTGCTGTAGGCATCCTCCGCACTCGCAATGCCGCCAACTCCAACAAGCGGAATTTTACCCTGCGTAGCACGCGCAATAGCCGCTAGAGTTTGTGTGGAAAGTGCCATGAGAGGTTTGCCACTGAGGCCACCTGTTTGCCACTGCGCTTTTATATCGCCTGTTATGGGCCTTGTAATAGTGGTATTGCTCACAATCAATCCATCGAGTGTGTGATGTAACGCCAGTTGTGCAATCATTGCAATGGCATCGCCCTCTAAATCGGGGGCAATTTTCACGAGGATGGGTTTGTGAGGATGGCCTGATACTATCAATCCATCACGTGCGGCATGCAATGCTTTAATAAGTGCATTCAACGCCTCTTCTGCCTGTAAATCACGCAGGCCCGGAGTATTGGGCGATGAGATATTAACTGTAATAAAATCCGCATGTGCATACACCGCATTCAGGCAGGTTACATAATCTGCAATCGCATCGCTGCTATCTTTATTTTTACCGATATTGGCTGCAATCACCGCGCCCGTTTTGCGTGATTGCAAATTGCGTACAAACACCCCAAGCCCTTTGTTATTGAAACCCAAGCGATTCACTACCGCTTCATGCTCTACCAGCCTAAATATACGTGGCTTGGGGTTTCCTTCTTGCGGTTTAGGTGTCACGGTTCCACACTCTATGAATGCTAAGCCCTGATGAACAATTGCTTCATAGGCTTCCGCGTTTTTGTCGAACCCTGCGGCAAGTCCGATAGGGTGAGCGAAGTCAAGGCCCCATAGATGTTGCAATAGGCGCCCAGACTTAACACACGAACGTTTAGGCAGCATATTATTTCGCAGCGCAATCAACGCTGCATTATGCGCCTGCTCGGGTGACATCTTGAACAATAAGGGGCGAAAGAGAGTATACATAGAAAAGAGCGATACGCGAGGTTTCTAGCTGCTTCAAGTAAAAGCTAGCGCACTTGAATAAATCCACCCGATAATGCAATGCGTTCGCGCGGTGTAATAATGCGCACCCCTTTCTCGTTTCGCACAGTTGGCGTTGAAATGCTTGCACGCACACGACTTGCAACCTGATAGGGCTTGGTGCCTATGCCTGAGGGCATGTTACTTGCTAAAACGGTCATAGGATCCTGCTTCTGCCCTCCCATGCTTATACGGTAATCCAAATGCGGGCCTGTAGACCTGCCTGTTGATCCCAGTTTACCGATTTCTTGCCCCGAGCGCACCAAACTTCCCACGCGTGCCAATGCTTTTTGCAAGTGGTTATACATGGTTTCCGAGCCATCGGCATGAGAGATGGTTACTGAGTTGCCATACCCTTTACGAAAACCAACCGATTTGATTCGGCCATCGGCACTTGCCATTACAGGCGTACCTTGTGGCGCAGCTATATCAAGTCCGCCATGAAATCTGCGTTTGCCATGGAAAGGGTCATTGCGCATTCCGTATCCAGAACTTAGATGCTGCGAAACACTGGCTGGAAGCGGCCAGTTGTGTGTTACCTTACCATAAGAAGCTGCTTTATTGGCAATCTCTGTATCAAATAACGCAAGTGTTACTGCATCCGTTTTGGGGGTATCTTGCTGTTTTGCCATTGCGCCCGTAGTTTGCATCCGCCTTGCAATGGTCAATATGTTGCGGTCTACACGCATGAATCCACTGCGCATAGCACTTGCATCCGAGTTCAATGCTGTTTTGGACGTAGGCCTTACAACCCTTACTCCCATTAAATTTGCTTCTGTGCTTCCATTAGTGGGCAGTGCAAAAAAGCGTTTACCATTATTTTTCATAACAAAGCTATCGTCGTCACTATTTGCGTGGGCTGGAACCACGTAAAGCGTAAAGACCGCTAGTAACGCGGCGCAGCATGCGCTCGTTCGCAATACTTTGATATATGTACTATATTTCACCATTACGCCTTGTATTTGCAAACACTATGCCAGTTACATCTAACAATCACAGTTTGTGGCAGGCTGTTACCTTAAAACACAAGATATCCACACTTCGCCTTCAAATCAACACAAACTATAGTAGAGCGATTTACTTTGTATTACAAATGTGATTACTTCGTTTTGGCTTAACATTAACTTACAATGTAATATGAAAAAACGCACTTCTTTTCCTCTACGCCCACCGCTTTTTTCAACGCTAGCATTATTCTTTGCTGCGAGTACTGCCTGTGTGACAAGCGCAGCTTATGCTGTGGAAGGCTATAATATCAATGAGGGACAAGACGTTTCTTCCCCTGGCGCAGCTACAAGGCCAACACTAAGGCGTTTTACAGATTTTAATACTCCTGTTTCGCAACCGGTTGGTGGCGCGCCCATTGCATCTACCACCTTTAATACAGGAACCTCTACACCAGAACCTATTGTACTTACACCACCACCCAGCATGCGGGCAAGCACAGCTAGTACTGCCCCTGAAGTGAACTTGGCTGAAACCAGCACAGATAAGCCTTATGTAGCTCCGGTTTCGGAAGTCATCATGCCTTCCAAACCACTTTATCCCGCGCGCTCAGGCGGTGGTACTTCTGATATGCCTACGTTCCAGGCGTTAACATCCAAGCCGGTACTAGCAAAAGCCCCGTCAGTTCCGCCTGTGCCTGTGCCCGCGACTGAAACTAAAACTACTTCTATTCCGCCTGCACCCGAAGAGATTAAAAAAGTGGTGGTTGAAGTTCCTGATGCTCCCAAAGTTGCGTCTGCGCCTTTAGAAATAAAACCAGTGAACGATGTACCTCCAGCACCTTCAATTGCATTATTACCTCCACCACCACCCCTGTTATCTCAGCAAGGCAAAGCGGGAGATGAAGCGCGTAAAATTATTGCCGATGCGTCTGAGCAGACTCAACCTAAAGCCGTTAAAGTTTCTGCTCCACCTGTTGTTGCACAAGCGCCTGAAGCTCTGGGTTCAAATATTGCCGCGGTTCAAAACCCTGCTCTTGACACATCGCCGCCGCTTTCAAATGAAAGTAAGCGCATCATAGGTAATATCCGAACTCCTGTTGCTGTATCGGGTGTAGAAAAAGCCAAGCGTGTCGACATGAAACGCATCAACCCTGAAGTGGCTGATATCGTCAAGAAAGCAGAAGAAGTCTATGAATCTGCTGGCGTAAGTATCCGTGTCAGTGCATCAGCGATGGATCCAACGACTGAGCTCGGAGCAGCGTATGATGCGCTAAT
This sequence comes from Rickettsiales bacterium, assembly GCA_027489915.1. Lineage (GTDB taxonomy): Bacteria > Pseudomonadota > Alphaproteobacteria > Rickettsiales > UBA3002 > JAIXZB01. The sequence goes on from JAIXZB010000063.1 coordinate 12,275, forward strand.
GGGAGGCGACACAGAAGTTGCAATTCGCATCTATCAGGAAATTTTATCGCGTAATCCTGCGCAGGAAGATGCCTTATTTGGCCTTGCTGCAACCTATCACCGCACAGGTCAGGTTGATAACGCGCGCCCTCTTTATGGCAGGTTACTCGCACAAAACCCTAACAATCGTGAAGCACTGAATAACTTTTTAATGCTGGTATCAAACGAGTCGCCTCGCGATGCGTTGCAGGAATTAGCGCAACTCGAAAGGCGCAATCCAGATTACAGCCCAATACCAGCGCAAATGGGTATTATACTTGATCGCATTGGCGATGCAGATGCGGCACAAAGCAAAATGATGCGGGCAATTGAATTATCACCAGAGAACTGGGTGTATAAATACAACCTTGCAATCATGCTGGATAGACGAGGTGCTTACGCCGATGCTGCTAGTATTTACGGTGAGCTTATTCAGGCATCGCTACAAGGAGCAACGCTACCTGTGGATATGGATGCACTTCAGGCACGCTTGAACTATATTGCGCAACGCACTGGAACAAGTTGATTTATTCAATGTTAGTACAGACGCCCTGAGCGCATGTTGGAGTTTTTATGGATATAGCTGATTTACTTGTTGCCGCGCAAAAAAACAAAGCGTCTGATTTGCATCTTTCCGCCATGAACCCGCCCATACTTAGGGTGAACGGGGAAATGCTGCCTATTGAATCTCCATTACTTACTGCAGATCAGATTAAGGGCATGATCTATTCCATCATGACCGAACATCAGCGCAGTGAGTACGAAAGGGAATATGAGGTAGACTTTTCCGTGTCGCTTGGAGAAGACATGCGATTTCGCGTTAACGCCTTTAATAATCTTAATGGTGCAGCAGCTGTATTTAGGACTATTCCAACAAAAATCGTAACATTGGATGCTTTAAAGGCACCCGATTTACTTAAGCGCCTCTGTGGTCTTCATAAAGGGCTTATTTTAGTCACGGGTCCAACGGGTTCGGGGAAATCCACCACACTCGCAGCCATGATAGATCATATGAATTCTACCATGAAACGTCATATCCTTACTATCGAAGACCCCGTTGAATTCGTCCATCGCTCCAAAATGTCGCTCATAAACCAACGTGAAGTGGGAAGCTCAACAAAATCATTTGCACGTGCATTAAAAAGCTCTTTGCGTGAAGATCCTGATGTGATTCTGGTGGGGGAATTACGCGACCTTGAAACTATCCAGCTTGCCATGACTGCTGCTGAAACGGGTCACTTGGTTATGGGTACGTTGCATACCAGCTCCGCCCCCAAAACCATCGATCGCATTATCGACGTTTTTCCAGCAAGTGACAAAGAAATGGTGCGTGCCATGATTTCTGTTTCTTTGGAAGCAGTTATTTCTCAAACACTACTAAAGCGTATTGATAACTCTGGTCGGGTTGCTGCACACGAAATAATGCTTGGCACACCTGCTATCCGCAACCTAATACGTGAAGCAAAAGTTCCACAAATTTCCTCTATGATTCAAATGGGAAGCAAGCTTGGAATGACTCTCATGAAAGACTCTATCTATGCACTGCTTGAGGCTGGAACAATTTCTGAATCCACAGCACGTGACGCGGTAATGTCTGGAGCTGAAGACGAACAGGCCTCAAGTGGTCGTGGCAACACAGTGAAACGTAGTACGAACGAAAGCACATTCTAGCTATGACGCAGCCAACCATTTCAGAGTTGTTGAATTCCATGCTTCGTGAAGGAGCATCTGATTTGTATTTAACTACGGGCTGCCTTCCCTCCTTGAGGTTGGATGAAAGAATTATTCGTGTAGGCACCTCAATCCTAAGTGATGAAGATGTGAGCTCTTACATTGACAATCTGCTGACACCTGAACAGCGCGATGAATATGAAACAACACTGGAATTTAACACCGCCATACCATGGGAAAACAAGGCACGTTTTAGAATTAACGTGTACAAGCAACAGCAGAGTAATGCTCTGGTAATACGTAATATCAGCACCAGCATTCCTACTATTGAAATGCTCGGTCTCCCCCCTACCTATTCAGAACTTATCATGAAAAAACACGGATTGGTTTTAGTTGTTGGGCCAACTGGCTCAGGCAAAACCACCTCGCTTGCGGCAATGATTGGGCATCGTAATAGAA
>JAIXZB010000169.1 GCA_027489915.1 Rickettsiales bacterium
CGACGATATCAAGCGCGAAGAAATGCTCATGGATCTGGCAGAAAACAAACAAGCAAAAGCTGTGCTGGGAAAATTTGACTCCCCTGGCGGCACGGCACTTGGTGGCGAAGAACTTTATCGCAGTTTTCTTGAATTAAGTAAAACCAAGCCCGTGGTTGCAGTCATGCGCACCGCTTGCACATCGGCCTGCTATATGGCTTCGCTTGGTACAGACCACATTATGGCACGTGATTCCAGCATTACTGGCTCGGTAGGTGTGCTGCTTGAAATGGCAGAAGTTACAGAATTAGCCAAAAAATTGGGAATTGAGCCCATCACAGTGAAATCTGGAGCGCTGAAAGCGTCCCCCTCACCGTTTGAAAAATTTACCGATGACCAGCGTGACTACATTCAAGCCGTTGTGGATGACTCATTTGCACAGTTTCTAGGTCTTGTAACCAGTCGACGTAGCTTAGGCGATGAAACAGTGACGCTACTCAAAGATGGCCGCATTTTTACAGGGAAACAGGCTGCAAAACTTAAGCTTATTGATGCTATTGGTGGCGAAGCAGAAGCTGTGGCATGGCTGGAGAAACGCAAGGATTTCCCAAAAGATTTGAAAATAGTGGATATTGAACCCAAAAAAGAGATGGATGGCCTGTTTGGTGGCTTAGAGCAGTCGGCCAAGCGAATTATTTTTGGCACCCGCACACAAAGCCTTGACGGTTTGGTTTCAATCTGGCAACCTAGCGTCAAGTAAACTCATGAATTGATTGCAAAAAATGACCAAATCAGAGCTTATCCAACGCCTCAGCAAACGCTATCCACACCTCTATCAGCGCGATGTAGAAGTGCTTGTGAACGTGATATTCGATGAAATCGCCAATGCGCTTGGCAAGGGCGACAGAGTCGAACTTCGTGGCTTTGGAGCATTCTCTATTCGCAAACGTGAGCCACGCGCTGCCCGCAATCCAAAAAACGGCAGCTCGGTTAAAGTCGAAACCCGCCATGCCATTTACTTCCGCACTGGCAAAGAACTCCGCGAGCGCGTGCAAAGCGTGCAACCCAATCACTAGCCTATGATACGCTCTCTCGCACGCATTCTGTGCGGGCTTTGTGCTTGCGCCATTAGTATAGTTATTGTGATGCTTGTGGTTTCCAACCGAAACGAAACGATGCTTGCGCTGCATCCTCTACCCTACGAAGTTACACTGCCTATATACATGGTGATAACACTCGCATTTTTACTCGGGCTTGGAATCGGCATGATGTTATACATACGCCTTAAATTCCGTACATCACTGGAGCGCCGTAAGTTGCGCCGCCAACTTGCCGCAACAAAATCCAGCGCTTAATCATGCACCCATGGATAAAGAATTGCGGCCTTACTGATGCTGAATCTATTAAAGTTGCTGTGCGGACAGGAGCAACCCATATTGGCTTCATGCATTACCCACCCTCACCGCGTCACCTAGACATCGGCACAGGCGAAATGCTTAGAGAGCATATTCCCCACCATATAAGAGTTGTGGCCGTAATGGTTGCCCCCGATGACACAATGTTAGATGCAGTGATTACTTCTTGGAAGCCTGATATTCTGCAACTTCATGGAATAACAGACTCCAATCGATTACAAAGTATTAGCAATCAGTATAATCTGCCTATTATTCTAGCGGGCGGAGTGAATACTACAGATGAAATTATCGCGCTGGAAACACTCGCAAAAGATGGAAATGCAGTGACGCTACTTCTGGATGCCGCAAAGCTTGGAATGCATGGTGGAACGGGAGAGCGCTTTGATTGGTCTATCCTCGCAGAACATCGCCCCACGTTGCCATGGTTTTTAGCTGGAGGGCTAACCCCAGACAATGTTGCAGATGCTATTAGGCTAGTTAAACCGCATGGAGTGGATGTTTCTAGCGGCATTGAAGCCTGCTTGGGTAAAAAATCGCTCGAAAAGATTGCGGCTTTTAATCAGGCTGTGCTAGGTAGCAGCCATGACACAGACTAATCCAAGAAACGCACCTTATACCGCCCCTGATGCAAACGGCCATTTTGGCTTGTATGGAGGTCGGTTTGTCGCTGAAACCTTGATGCCACTTATTATTGAAGTGGAGCGCCATTACCGCGCTATGCAGCAAGATGAAAGCTTCAGAACCCAATTTGCAGATTTACTCAAGAACTATGTAGGCCGCCCATCGCCTCTATATTTTGCTGAAAGACTTACGACCTATTGCAAAGGTGCAAAAATCTATTTCAAACGTGATGAGCTGAACCACACAGGCGCGCATAAAATCAATAATTGCATCGGCCAAATTCTACTTGCCATGCGCATGGGTAAAAAACGCATCATCGCGGAAACAGGTGCAGGTCAGCATGGTGTTGCAACCGCAACTGTTTGCGCCCGCTTTGGGCTTGAATGCGTTATTTACATGGGCGCAAAGGATATGGAACGTCAGAAGCCGAACGTGTTCCGCATGAAGCTGCTTGGCGCAACCATTATTCCTGTTACCAGCGGAAATGGTACACTTAAAGATGCGATGAACGAAGCGCTCCGCGATTGGGTAAGCAATGTAAATGATACATACTACCTGATTGGCACGGCTGCAGGCCCTCACCCCTTTCCCGAGATGGTGCGAGATTTTCAATCGGTGATTGGGCGCGAAACCCGAGAACAAATGTTGGATGCAGAAGGCAGGTTGCCTGATTCACTGGTAGCATGTATCGGCGGCGGTAGTAACGCGATTGGATTATTTTACCCCTTTATAAATGATGCCGATGTACAAATGATTGGCGTAGAAGCGGCTGGTCGCGGATTAAACACGCATGAACACGCTGCTTCTATTTCTAAAGGAAGTGCAGGCGTTTTGCACGGAAGCCGCACTTATTTACTGCAAAATACCGATGGCCAGATAGACGAAGCACATTCCGTATCTGCTGGGCTTGATTACCCTGGTATTGGCCCCGAACACGCATGGTTGCATGACATAGGACGCGTAACCTATGCTTCTGTAACCGATAACGAGGCCCTCGAAGCCTTCCAAATATGTGCTGCACAAGAAGGTATTTTGCCTGCGTTAGAGCCGAGCCATGCGATTGCGCATGTGCTTAAACTAGCACCAACCCTTCCTAAAAATCACCTAATGTTGATGAATATGTGCGGTAGAGGTGATAAGGATATTTTCACTGTCGCCCATCATTTAGGGGTTGATGTATGAGTAGCCGCATTGCCGACATGTTTGCCCGCACGAAGAAAGAACAACGCAGTGCGTTTATTCCCTTCATAATGGCGGGCGATCCCAACCTCGATGCCTGTGCTGCTTTGCTGGATGCACTACCTGCTGCTGGCGCTGATATGATTGAACTTGGCATGCCTTTTTCAGACCCAATGGCGGATGGCCCTACTATTCAGGCTGCGGGACTTAGGGCGCTTGCATCAGGCACAACGGTAAAACACACATTGGCGCTGGCAAAAACATTTCGCACTAAACACGCAAATGTGCCGTTGATACTGATGGGATATTACAACCCAATTTATACCTTCGGGCCAGAAAACTTTGCATCAGCAGCCCATGAAGCAGGTGTAGACGGGCTTATCATTGTCGATTTACCTCCAGAAGAAGAAAACGAACTTGTACCCTATTTAGATGCCAAAGGCGTTGCTCTGGTGCGCCTTGTAACACCTACTTCACTGGAAGAACGACTCCCTAAACTACTCGAAGCTGCAAAGGGCTACATTTACTATATTTCGGTGACGGGGGTCACGGGTGTAAAGACGGCAAATAATGATGAGCTTGAAGCGCAAGTGCGCACACTTGCAACAAAAACTGCACTACCTATCGCTGTTGGATTTGGCATTAAAACAGCACAGCAGGTACAGCAGATTGGGACGTTCAGCGATGGTGTGGTGGTAGGGTCAGCTATTGTGCAGCAAGTGGCAGAAAATCAGCATGCAAACGCTGAAACATTAGTGAAAAATGTCACCCATTTTATTCAATCACTCAGACACAATCCAGCTTTGTAAAATCTCCGCATTCAACGGGGCAAACTCTGATGGTAAAAACGCCATGGAAGCAATCGCACTCTCACTATCAATAGGCAAATGAAAGGCGCCCTCTTCTTTTGAAGCAATACCGTATATCTGCGCTGGCGGCTCCATACGCGCATCTATTCCGCAAGCTACCGCATGTAGCATAAGAGATAGCACCTTAGCTGGGTCAGCGTCAGCAGCGGGAACACGCCACTCAATACGCTTATGTTCCCATGCAGGCGTGTAGGGAATACGCACTGCGCAAGACCGGTTATTACTTCCCCAACTGACGGTAGTAGGAACGTGATCTTTATCTAAAAAGCGTGAAAAGCCCTCATGCGTAGGACATAATATGGGCATTACGTGCGGTGTAATCGCGCACAAGCCACCCAGCGCATAATGCAGGGCATCGCTTATGTAATCATCGGTTTTGTGAAAGGCATTCTCGCCATTATGCTCTAAGTGCAAATGAAATTGAAGGCCTGAACCAGGGGCATCAGCAAACGGCTTTGCTGCAAATGTGAGTGGCACATTCAATAGACTAGCACGCTCGTGCATGAGCAGCTTGAGTCTATTAACTGCATCAACACAAGCTTGCGCCGAAAGAAACAATCCAAACACGAGCTCAAACTGTCCCTCGCCGCGCTCTTTTTCGATACGCAACAAGGGAAGTGAGTGTGCTCGTGCAGCTTCTAAAATTGGTGCAAAGAATTCGTTGATACGCTCTACCGTTTTATCAACAACAGACACATAACATTCAAGCTCTGCACCATACACGGGAGAAAAACCGTAGGTTAAGAGTTTATTGCATGCAAGGGATGCAAGTACATCTGGCTGCATCCGAATCCTTTGCGTATTAGGATTTATGCAACAACCGTGTTAAGCCAATCTACAAGCTGACTTTTAGGCATGGAGCCTACTTTTGTAGCTACGGGCTTACCATCTTTGAATAAGATAAGCGTTGGAATACCGCGTACGCCATATTTTTGAGGTGACTCTGGATTATCGTCAATATTAACCTTGGCGATGGTTACTTTATCGCCCATGTCTTTAGAGATTTCGTCAAGAATTGGGGAAAGCTGTTTACAAGGACCACACCACTCCGCCCAGAAATCCACAAGTATTGCGCCTTTAGCATTAGCAATGGTGGACTCAAATTCGTCGTCAGTGAGGTGGGTAGTCATGCGCTTGCTCCTGTGTATGGGTTATGGATTCTAAATAAGCTTGTGATCACGCGGCGTCAAGTGACGGAAAGGTTAGATTCGCAAGCACATCATCTAACCAAAAAATTGTTGGCCCTGCGGTGTATAAAAGTACTGTTTTGACAGGAATATTACTACCATCAGCCTCAAGTAAACGTTTGTATGCAAGCATTTGAACGAGATAGGATTCGGGAATCAAATCTTTAGTAGGCACATAGCGTGAGGTTTTATAGTCGATGACTACACGATAGCCATCGCACTCTATTAGTAGGTCTATTTGCCCTGAAAAAGCATAGTTCTTGCCACCAATCTCAATATTTCCTGCTATATTTACTTCACTCAACGCTTCGGCGCTCCAAAGCATTGCATATGCAGAGTCAGTATAAAGCGCCCATATGTCTTTAGTTGCTGAAACAATAGAATCATTATCCCAATAAGGCGCTTCGCGCATAATCCACTGTTTTAATTCCTCCGATGAAGCTGGAGCATATTTTCCAATCCACTGAAGCATGCGATGATAGATAATCCCTTTATCTACAACATTACCTTCATTTTTTGGGGGCAAAATAGATCTATTGTAAGATACTAAAGATGAAGGAGTATAAACGCTTCGTGAAGAATTAGACGCAGGCGCAGGAGAAAATATCCAATCAGGTAAATCTATAGCGACTGTATTGTGGCACGGGTATTTATCTGCACGAACTTTAAAAGATTCACTCTCTTTTGTTTCTATTATAAGCCCATGTTCCGATTCTACCGCTCCTCCCATAGATTTCATCGCTTGGCTAACTATGTCATACCAATTAGGATAAGAGCTACTGTCTGATAACGAGCCTACACCTCCAAGATATATCTCGTCCTCTGCACGGGTAAGGGCAACATACAATAAGCGGTAATATTCGTTGTATTTCTCATCTAATGCCGCGTCGAACACATCAGATACCTCTGGACAAAACTTTGCCTCTCCTTTGCGTAAAACAGGAACTGGAAATCCTTCGTGACTGGAAAATAGAATTGATTCCAATCCAGATTTTGGCTTAGAGAATGCGTCAGCAAGTACAACAATAGGCGCCTCAAGCCCCTTAGCGCCGTGCACGGTCATAACTCTTATCTTGGCATTTGTCTGCTCATACTCTCGTTTAATTTGACTGGAATTACTTGATAGCCAGCTACAAAATGCTCGTGCTGAAGCATCTATTGATTTAACAAAAGCAGACGCTTCAATAAGCAATGCATCTAACACTTCCAGAACCTCTGCGCCAAAACGCTTACTATAATCATAACGCACAACTCCCTCTGCATGAATACGAGCTAGCGCTTCATCTATTGGCAAAGTCAGAATCCACTGCCGCCATTGCATAAAGCGCATAACCAGTAAAGAATCTGGCAATACCTGAATTAACGCGTCCCAAAGCGTCAAATCACCTCTTGCATGCGCTACTTGAAATAATGCTTCTTCGGTTAGGCCACCAAGCGGAGAACGCAATGCAATTGCCAAATGATAATCATCATAAGGATGCAGGGCCCACTCCAAGAGAGCCAAATGATCGCGTACGGCCAAATGGGTGTTGAGCACAAGCCTGTCTAATCCTGAAACAGGTATGTGACGTTTTTCTAAAGCCTGTATTATATCAGCTGCATTTTTACGCGCTTGAAGCAAAATAAGAATATCTCCTGCAGCAACAGCTCTTCCTCGCCCCGCCAACATACGTGGCTCTTGCAGCCACTTTTCAATGGTGCAAGCAAGTGTATCTGCCCAGTTACGAACTGCATTTTTATTCTCTACAGAACCAAGCAAAGGCGCAGGCATCTGCGTTGCGTGGCGGGGTAATTTGGGAATCGGAGGAAAACAGCATATACGCGAAGGCTGACCAGCATGAACTGTAATATGTGAGCGCATAGCGGCATCTGAAATACATGCTTTACGAAGATGAGTACTTTCAAGCACTTTATCAACAAGCTGCATAATTAAAGGCGCAGATCGACGCGAAGTATCCAGCGACATATCCGTTAGTGAAAGTCCAAGCGCATGAAAATAATCCTTAGTAATAAACTCTTGCTCAACAAATTTCTGAGGCTGCGCTCCCTGAAAACTATAGATTGATTGCTTAAGATCTCCCACCACCAGCAAACTGCGAGCATTATCAGCGGAAGATTGCCACAAATCTTCGCGCAACATTGAAATGATTTCCCACTGTTCTGGACTGGTATCCTGAGCCTCATCTAGTAATAAATGCTTGATACGATTATCAAGTTTTGACATCAGCCATGCGCGCATAAACTCATCTGCTAATAAGCCCCTCACCTTGATGAGTAAATCATCGAAATCTAAGGCCTGAACACGCTTTTTCTCGTCCTCAATTAATTCAAACATACGATGCATTAAAATTGTAAGCGCAACTGCCATATCTGCAGAAGATGTACGAGCAATTTGCTCAAACATAGATTTTACAAAGTTTTTTTCCTCTTCAAGCCATGTCGCAATCTCTGGATTTTTCTTTGCAAATGGCACCGTCGCATGTGATTTAAGGTTCCCTTTTTCTGAAAAATATTGCTCTGCATAAACCAGCCATTTTGATATATTCAAAGTATCAGCCCATTGCTCCAAGAAACGGGCTCTTTCTTTATCTTGCTTAGAGCTTAACGATAAAAGCGCCGCCGCATTTCTTGCTCGTGAGAGCCATGCTTCATTGTAGCGATCTGCAAGAGTGGAGTGTATTATGTCCTCGCTTACATATTTGAAATAGGATTTAATATGTAAAAGCACCGCTGCTAAATTGCCCTTAGCAGAAAAAAGTTCCTGCCACGAACGCCTTGCTTTAAGGCCTTCATATAACAATCCCTCTACCATAGCATCTTTAGCTATAGTCTGCAGCTTACTCAGAGCAGATCGCAATGAGACATCAGTCATCGCTTCATTCAGTAACGCACAAAATGCATTAGTACGTATGTTAGAAGCCTTTTCTTCATTAAGCAAATCAAAGCCAAGAGGCAGCCCAGCCTCGACTGTGCACTGGGTTAGAACGTACTGACAGAAACCGTGAACGGTATGAAATTGTACTCCCGCCACATCATCAAATGATGCTACCATTAACCCACGCGCACGCTTGATTAATTCTGGCGACACAACGACATTACACGTATTTTTAAGCGTGGCATCAAGGAGATGATTCGGCATGAAAGCAAGCTCACGTAGCTTTAGCTTTAAGCGTTGCTCCATCTCTCCTGCCGCAGCTTTTGTGTATGTTAAACATAGAATTGAAGAAGGCTGCTCACCAGAAAGTAACAGACGAGTGATATGCTCAACAACTTGATAGGTTTTTCCTGATCCTGCGTGCGCTTGAATCCACTGCGAAGAATAAGCATTAAAGGCATCATTTGAATGGACGTTCATTTTAATAAAAAGCACCAAAAAAACCATTAATTAAACGAATTATTAACCCTTTAACCCTACACTAAAAAGAAAAACGATAAAAACAAAAAAGGGAGAGGCACCATGCGCCCCGTCGCTAGGCAACAGGTCGAGAGTTCTAATTGTGTATTTTATCCAGGTGTCTTCAATGAGACGCTGGGGTTGCTATTTGAAGCACATAGTTATTTTCAAGAGCGCAGCTCGGAAGAGCAATCCGTGCTCGATAGCCGCACGCGTTTACGTTACGCAAACGAAATGACGCGCGTCACTATGAGACTCACCAGTGTTATGGCTTGGGTAATGGTGCGTAAAGCCGTATTTGCAGGCCGCATAAGTGAAGATGAAGCTATGCGTCAATACCGACTAGAGGCGCGCGAAGAGTGCATGCAATATGATTCCGCTGGGCTTGAACAACTGCCTTATTATATTGGATACTTATCCGAACGTAGCTACACATTATATGAGCGCGTATCTCGCCTAGAATCATTACTCGAAAAAGAATCGGTACATTAGTCATCATCAACCGAATCTACTCCACCCCACTCCGCCGCTCGAGCAAGTGATGAATAACTGTACCTTCCCGACCTCATTGAGGGTGCATAAAGCATTGGATTTTGCTCCAAAAGCACGTGCGATATGTGGCGCTTAAACAAAGACAAAAGCGACTCAGCA
>JAIXZB010000130.1 GCA_027489915.1 Rickettsiales bacterium
ACAAACCCGCTTGGGGTGCGCACCTTGATTTTGCGTGAAGAGGATTTGGCGCTGCTTGGGACAGTGGATTTGCCTGTGGGTTCGGTGGTGCTTGATAGGGCGCATAAGCGTTTTGTTGCGGGAGCGCAGCAAGGGTTGTTTAGTATTGATGATAATGCACTTACGGCTGAAGGAAAACCAACGGCCGTGAAGTTAGCGATGGGAATTTTCAATGCATCGCATAGCACCATTATTCATGTGTGATATGGCGTATTTAGAGGGCTGATTGTTAACACGTAGAGGATTTATATATGCAGGAATGGCGAGTGTGGGAGCCCTTGCTGCTGTTGCTGTAGTGCGTCCTTTTTACACTCCTCGTGCTCGGCATGCGCATGGTGACAGGCTTTTATTGGTAGGGGCTGCTTTGGGTAAATCGCATGCTGTTGCGGCTATCAATATGGCAACGGGGGCGCAGCAATTAACTCCCATTTCATTTAAGGCGCATGCGTTTGTTCAAGACCCTGTGAACACGCATCAGGTATGGGCGTTTCAGAAATGGGGGCCTAAGGCGGCCGTGATTGATATGAGTGAAGGCCGCGTGATACGCGAGATTTCTGCAAGGGATAATCGCTGGTTTTTTGGCCATGGAACATTGCTTCCAAATACAAGGGTCGTGGTATCTTCTCAGGCGAGCCTTGATACATCGCATGGGTATTTGGTGGGGTATGATCTCGATAGGTTTGAGGTTGTATCGGTATCAAAAGTGACGGATGGGTGGCTGCATGATGTGAAATCGTTTGCCGATGGTTCGGTTGTTGTTGCGCATAGTGGATTTTCGGGCGGCAAGCCCCTTGGTAAAAAAGAATGGTTCCAGCTTGGGCCATCGGGTTTGGTGAAGTATGATGTGAGAAATCAGAAGATGTTGGGGAATATCTACACTGAAGATGCGGAGCAAGTGATAACCCATTTTTCGTTGTTTTCTGACAATAAAGTGATGGCGCTTTCGAGTAATTTTTTTGGAACGGAACGAAAAGAACTCAGAGAAAAAGCAGCGGCGGCGGGGGCGATGCTCCTGCGCTTCCTGGGCGTGATAATCATGGCAATATTTATGTGGTGAATCTTGAGGGTAGGGTCCTTGAGCGCGTAGAGCTTCCCGATGCTATTTCGGATGTGCTGCTGGACGAGATGCTTAGTGTAGCAGCGGATGCAGACCATGCGTATGCACTGGTGACTAACCCTTCTTCGGGCCATGTTATTGCTGTTGGGCTTCGCGATGGTTCGTATGCAACGTGCATTGATGTGCATGCGTCTTCTGCAGTGTATGATGATAAGCGCGGCGTATTTGTTGTTGCAGGGAGTCAAGGGCTTTATGAGGCGGCCAATAAACGCGATGTACATTTCAAGCCTGATTTTACCAGACGCATGGCCGGAGATTTTGAAGGATCGCATAGTGTCATCATTACGCTGTGATAATGCGTTTTTGCGATTTCATACGGTGCATATGCAACGCTTTTTGCAATAGATACGGGTTTGAGGTGCATTCGATGCAAAGAGGTTGACTTTTGCGGGGGTGGGATGTTGCTATGCAGCATTAACCTTATGAGGCTGCGCATGAAACTTTCTATCACTGAACTCGAGAAAGACTGGAAGGAAAACCCACGTTGGAAGGGTGTGACACGGCCTTATAGCGCGGCGGCGGTGGATAAGCTGCGGGGAACGATTGATGTGGAATATTCAGTGTCGCGCCTGACATCGACCAAGCTGTGGAACTATCTGAATACAGAGCCTTACGTGAATGCGCTGGGGGCGCTGACGGGTAATCAGGCGATGCAGCAGGTGCGCGCGGGGCTGAAGGCGATTTATTTATCGGGCTGGCAGGTGGCGGCGGATGCGAACTTGGCGGGGCAGATGTATCCTGACCAATCGCTCTACCCTGCGGATTCGGTGCCATCGGTGGTGCGGAGAATTAACAATACGCTGATGCGGGCGGATCAGATTCACCATTCGGAAGGCAATGACACCATTGATTGGTTCCAGCCGATTGTGGCCGATGCGGAGGCAGGGTTTGGCGGAAACCTGAACGCGTTTGAGTTGATGAAAGACATGATTTCTGCTGGTGCCGCGGGTGTGCATTGGGAAGACCAGCTTTCGAGCGCGAAGAAATGTGGCCATATGGGTGGCAAGGTGCTGGTGCCAACCCGTGAGCATATCGAGAAATTGGTAGCAGCGCGCTTGGCAGCTGATGTGTGCGGCGTACCTGCGATTGTGGTGGCGCGCACCGATGCGAACGGTTCGTATTTGATTACGTCTGATGTGGACGATCGTGATAAGCCGTTTGTGACGGCGGAGCGCACGGCGGAAGGATTTTTTGGTTTCAAGGGCGGCATTGATGCGGCGATTGCGCGGGGGATTGCTTACGCGCCTTACGCCGATTTGGTGTGGTGTGAGACTTCGACGCCAGATATTGCCGAGGCGAAGAAATTTGCAGAAGCGATGCACAAAGCGCACCCTGGTAAAATGCTGGCGTATAACTGCTCGCCATCCTTCAACTGGAAGAAAAATCTGGATGATGCAACGATTGCGACGTTCCAAAAAGATCTTGGGGCGATGGGCTATAAGTTCCAGTTCATTACGCTTGCGGGCTTTCATCAGCTTAACCATGGCATGTTCTCGCTTGCGAGTGCGTATAAGGAGCGCGGCATGAGTGGCTATGTGGAATTGCAGGAGCGCGAATTTGCCGATGCGTCTAAAGGATTCACAGCCGTGAAACACCAGCGCGAAGTGGGCGTTGGTTATTTTGATGCGGTGGCGGATGTGATTTCGGGCGGGCAGGCAAGCACGGTGGCGCTAAAAGGCAGCACGGAAGAAGAGCAGTTTCACTAGCCTTACGCATTCCCGCAGAGAGGGTTGCTATGTTTTTAGGAAGTTTGAAGGGCCAGATAATGGCGCTGGTTGCGCTTACACTGGTGGGCATGACGGCGCTGTACTTTAGCTGGGATGATAATGCGACGCCTTATGGTGCTGGTAGTGCTGCAGATGTGATATGGCAGGAATGCAAGCGCGATAATGCGGATGATAGCCGTGGCTTTGCTTCCTGCACTTGCCCGCTGGATCAGACGATGCGCGAAGTGCCTGAGGCGATGTGCTTGCACATGCAGATGGTGGAATTGTGGCGCAAGGGTGAAAAGGAAGCTGATGTTACGCAGGTGTTTGAGGATGCGCAACAGAGCTGCAAGGAAGCGGTGAATAAGAAGGCGCTTAAGGAATATAAAGAAATTCTGAAAATGTGTAATTTGCGTTACATGAAGCGCTGACTGATTATGTCCCGCTCTTGAAGATAAGAGCGCAACGCACTGCTGTATCGTCATAGTTGTAATTGCTTGTGTCATCATAGCAGGTGGTGACGTGTTTATATGTTGTAATGGTTCCAAAGCCTGGTTTTCCATCGTCTAATTTGGTGTCGATGTTCCATGCTTCTTCGGGTTTGAATAGAGGGTTTGCTGGCATTTGAGAGGGATGAGTAGCACCGTATACGAAAACATTTCCGTAATTGCCGTCAAAGTTATTGGTCTGAGATATAATTGAGCCGAGATAAAAAATTCCTACACCACCATTGCTAAGCTTTATTCTGGGAGAATTCACACCGGGAATGGCATGGTATCCTGCAGCAGCGGTGCCTTCTGTGCCTGTGTATGTGCCTTCGATAAGGCCTGCATTTGCCATATGTTGCCATGCGCGAAACATTTCGTTGGCCCCTGTGGCAAATAATAATTGACCATTACCATCGCCATTGCAGGTGAGGGCAGTGGTGGATGCTGTGGTTGCGCAGGTGGCGGGGGTTGCATGTGCTACACCCCAGAAGCTTTGTGCGTTTTGCATGTCTCCTGGTAGTGCCATGTATTTATCGCGAAAGCTCATGAGGGCGGTTGAGTATTTCTGGATATCGGTAGTGACGCTGCGCAGTTCGGCGGCGCGAATGAGCGATTGGCCAGCGAGGATGCCACCTGTGAGGAGGCCGAGGATAACGAGGACTATGGAGAGCTCTACAAGGCTGAATGCTTGTTTGGAGGCTGGAGTGAGAGCGCTTATTTGCATGACATCATTTATAGCATACTGGTGAGGGTGGGGGAACTGTAATTTGTTTTGCCGCACGCGCTGCGGTATCGGCCATTCAATGTGTGTGGAGTGGAGTTACGGGGTTTTTACACGATGTAACCATTTGAAAGGGTGTTAGTTTGTGTTGAGGGTTGCATTTCGTAATCATTCCGCTAAACACCCCTGATGTTTAATTCAATACTTATAGCCAACCGTGGCGAGATTGCTATTCGCGTTATGCGCACTGCCAAGAAAATGGGGCTGCGCACGATTGCGGTCTATTCGGAGGCGGATACTAACGCGCTGCATGTGAAAAGTGCGGATGATGCGGTGTATATTGGGCCAAGCCCATCGAACCAGAGTTATCTGAAGGTTGAGAATATTCTTGCTGCTATTGACCAATCGGGTGCGGAAGCGGTGCATCCTGGTTACGGCTTTTTGAGCGAGAAAGAGCATTTTGCTAAAGCGATTATTGAGCGCACCAGCGCCACATGGGTGGGGCCAGCGCCCGATGCGATTAAGCTAATGGGTGACAAGATTGAATCGAAAAAGCTGGCGCAGGCGGCGGGGGTTAGCACGGTGCCAGGTGTACTTGCGGCCATTACGGATGCGAAAGAAGCGAAGAAAATTGCCAATGATATTGGCTACCCGATTATTATTAAGGCGGCGGCGGGTGGTGGTGGTAAAGGCATGCGCATTGTGCGCAATGATGATGAGCTGATGGACGGCATGAAGCTGGCTGCAAGTGAGGCGAAGGCAAGCTTTGGCGATGCGCGCGTGTTCATGGAGAAATATTTTGAAAACCCGCGCCATATCGAAATTCAGGTGCTGGCGGATAAGCATGGGAATACGGTGGCACTTGGTGAGCGCGAATGTTCGATTCAGCGCCGTCACCAGAAGGTGATTGAAGAAGCGCCTAGCATGTTTGTGACCCCTGATATGCGCGCAGAAATGAGTGCGCAGGCGGTGGCGCTTGCCAAACAGGTGGGCTACCATTCGGCGGGTACGGTGGAGTTTATTGTGGATCAGGCGGGGAAGTTTTACTTCCTTGAGATGAACACCCGCTTGCAGGTGGAACATCGTGTAACCGAGCTGATTACGGGCATTGATTTGGTCGAGCAGATGATTCGTGTTGCGGCGGGGGAGAAACTAGCGTTCACCCAAGACGATGTGCAGTTTAATGGCTGGGCATTTGAGAGCCGGATTTATGCGGAAGACCCATCGCGTGGGTTTTTGCCTTCGATCGGGCGGATTGTGAAATATGAGGAGCCCGAGGCGAGTGATGTGCCTGCGGGTGTGAAGATGGTCGTTGATACCTCGGTCTATGAGGGCGGCGAAGTGAGCATGTTCTACGACCCGATGATTGCTAAGTTATGCACCCATGCTGACACGCGCGACAAGGCGGCGGAAGCGATGGTGGAGTTGCTCGGTGACACGGTAATTCAGGGTATTTCGCATAATATCAGCTTTTTGCAGGCGGTGCTGAATCATGAGCGCTTCAAAAAAGGCGATATCAGCACCAATTTTATTGAGCAGGAATGGCCTAAGGGCTTTACGGGTGCTGAGCTTTCATCCGAAGCGCAGAAGATTTGTTTGGCGGTGGGTGTGTTCTGCTTTTTGCGCGAGACGGAACGCAATGCGCAGATTAGCGGCCAAGTGCCTGGGCGTACCCCAGCGATTGGTGCGCGCTGGGTGGTGAGTATTGGCCAGACACATTTGCCGATTTATGTGCGCAAAAAAGAATATGGTTACGATATTTCCTATGATGACGGAATGGTTGTGGTGCGCTCGGCATGGAAGCTGGGGCGTAGATTATTCCAAGGCACGGTGAATGGTAAAACCGTGAAACTGCGCGTGGCAGCCCATGCGGAGGGGATTTTGCAATTAACTTACGCGGGTGCGGAAGCCAAAGTGGTAGTGCGCACGCCGCGAGTGGCCGAGCTTGGGAAATATATGCCAACGCGCGAAGATGTGCTGGCACGCCACGAAGTGAATGCGCCGATTGCTGGGCTTGTTACCAACGTGCTGGTGAAAGAGGGCGATGCGGTGCGCGCTGGGCAGGCGCTGTTTACCATTGAGGCGATGAAGATGGAAAACATCCTGTATGCCGATGCGGATGCAAAAGTGAAGAAAGTGCATGTGAGCCCGCCGCTGAGTGTGACGGCTGGGCAGTTGATTATTGAGTTTGAAAAAGAGACCGACGCTGCCAAGGATGCTGCGTAACTTTCACTGAATTGTCATTTAACTTTCTGCCAGTAGCTCAATACATTTTTTGCATGAGCAGATATAAACCAAAGCCTAAACCAGCAACGCATGAAGTGAATGTATTAATGCGAAAGGGATTTCGTTTTGATTGCGATCGTGCGCGGTTGCTTCATGACGAATTTGGATTGGATTATGCGATAAAGGGTGCATCTCATAATCCTGCAAATATGGAAGTATATCATCAGGCTTACAGAGATTATAATCGTTATTGCAGTGAGCCGTCACCGAACCAGATTGCTCATTTGGATGCATTGGTTCCAGACTGGAAATTGTATAAGATAGAGTCTAGAGGCACGCAGAGAGAGCGCGTTTTTACTGCGTATTTACAGGTGCATGGAAAACAATTGATGGATGCCATTGAGGCACAGCAGGGTATTTCTGTTCACTATGAGAATATAGGGAATGCGGATGGAAAATATGTTGTAGTGGATGTGAAACAGAAGCAGGGGCTTGGTGGCGCCTTTGGTGATGATGCAGAGCGCCCGATTGAATTTGGTATTCACCATGGACGGTTTAATAAAAAGCAGGTGGAAAGATTGGAGATGTTGCTTACTAAGCTGATTGAGCGCGAGGGTGGTGATGTGACATGGGAGCCGAGCCTGCGGCCTGAAAGGAAGGCAAGTGCGATAGCTGCGATGGTGTTGCGTAGTTCTGGGGTGCAGGTGGGTTGATGAAATCGTTTTTTGCACCTTCATTAA
>JAIXZB010000148.1 GCA_027489915.1 Rickettsiales bacterium
AAACGTCTTAGTACTTTGTGCTAAATGATAATGTAGCCAATTACATATGGAGATAGATTGAAAAAGAAGCTTTTAGGCGCTAAACGGGCTACTTGATATGTCCGCTAAGGTATTGAGGAATCAAAAAACTAAAGAAATGCCCCCTTTCTTGTAGAAAGAGGGCAAGCCTTAGGAGAGTATATAGGATGTATTAAGCAGCCTGCTTATTGCCATTGCTTGATGCGGGCGCAGGCTCTTTTTCATCGCCTGTGATACCAAGCATTTTGAGTTTACGGTGGAGTGCGGAGCGTTCCATACCAACAAACTGCGAGGTTTTGCTGATATTACCACCAAAGCGGCTGATTTGAGCAGCAAGATACTGCTTCTCGAACATCTCACGCGCTTCACGCAGTGGCATCGACATAATATCGGCGTTGATATCGGGACGCACGAGGGTGAGATTATCATCGATAAGTTCTGGTGGGAGCATATCGGCGCGTATGTCACCGCCCGATTCGGCAGGGGTCATGATGAGCAACCATTCCATGACGTTGCGAAGCTGGCGCACGTTGCCTGGCCATGGGTTGGCCTGCAGTACAGCGAGTGCTTCATCCGACAGGTTACGCGCTTGCAGACCCATGGCATCGGCTGCGCGCTTCAGGAAGTGGCGGGCAAGTGCTACTACGTCATCACGGCGCTCTTTGAGCGATGGCATGCGCAATGGCACCACATTGAGACGGTAATACAAATCTTCGCGGAAACGTCCTGCTGAGATTTCTTCCTGAAGATTGCGGTTGGTAGCGGCAATGACGCGTACATCCACATTCACGCGTTTGTTACCACGCACACGCTCGAAGGATTGTTCCTGCAACGCGCGCAGGAAGCGACCTTGTGTTTCGATATGCATATCGGCGACTTCATCGATGAATAAAGTGCCTCCATGCGCACGCTCGAGCAAGCCAAGTTTTTCCGCACCGCCGTTAGGATTGGTGTCTTCGGTGCCAAACAATTCCGCTTCAATATCGATACGCTGCGGAGATAGGCTTGCAGCGTTAAGTACGATAAAGTTGCCGTGCGCACGGTGCGAGCGTTTGTGAATCAGGCGTGCAACCATTTCTTTGCCAGTGCCTGGTGCACCGGTAATCAATACGCGGCTATTTGTAGGAGCCACTTTTTCCACCATCTGCTTCACTTGCGTGATTGCAGGGGAGTTGCCAAACAATTCTGTTTCGGCAGAACCACGGCGCTTCAGCTCAAGGTTCTCGTTACGCAACTTTGCGGTCTCTAATGCGCGTTTGAGAATGAGCAGCAAACGATCGGCAGTGAAGGGCTTTTCGATGTAATCATACGCGCCCATGCGTATCGCGGAAATCGCGGTTTCGATGTTGCCATGGCCCGAAATCATGATGACAGGTACATGGGGGTATTTCTTGTGCACCATTTCAAGTATTCCAAGACCATCAAGCTCGGATCCTTGCAACCATATGTCGAGAATGATGGCAGATGGTACACGCTCTGCGAGTGCTTTGAGCGCGGTATCGGATTTATTCGCGATACGGGTGGAGTATTTTTCGTCAGATAGAATATCCGAGATGAGCGAGGTGATATCGGCTTCATCGTCAATGATAAGAATGTCAGCAGCCATGCAAATGTCCTTTTTCTGCAACAGAGAATTAACTAAAAGGTAGGGCTTGCCGTTGTGGTTTTTTACTGTTGCGCAAATGTTACACCGCTAATTCTGGATGTAAAGCACTTTTTTTACATACTACATATAGTAATTCACAGATTTACTTACTCACTAGGAAATACGAGGGCTACCTGCGCACCGCCCTGTGCATGATTACTGAGTTCGACACACCCTTTGTGATCTTCCATCGATTTTTTGACGATAGCGAGTCCAAGCCCAGTGCCTTTTGCGCGTGTGGTCACGTAAGGTTCGGTAAGTGTGGCGATACTATCTGGCGGAAATCCATGGCCATTATCGCGCACGATGATGCTGATTTGATTGGGTTCCTGTTCAAGCGATACGGTAATGGTGGGATTTTCAACATCCTGTTCTATCGCTTCGGCTGCGTTTTTGAGGATGTTGAGAAGCATTTGCCCAAGCTGGCGTTCATCGCACACAAGGGTGATGGGCGTATCAGGTAAATCGGCTATGTAGCGCACGTTTGCATGCGCTGTTTGCTCAGAAAAAATTGATTTGCGGATGAGGGGAATAATCGATTCTTCGCGGAATTGGGGGGTAGGCATACGTGCAAATGATACAAATTCTTCGACCATTTTTCCGATGTCTTTGACGTGACGCGTGATGGTATCGAGGTATTTGGCGTAGGATTCTTTGTCGGAGGTAATTTCATCTGAAAATTTCTTGCGCAAACGCTCGGTGGAAAGCGTGATGGGGGTGAGGGGATTCTTGATTTCATGCGCGATACGGCGTGCCACATCGGCCCATGCGGCGTTGCGCTGTGCCATCACTAAATCGGTGATGTCATCGAAGGTAACAATGTAGCCTTCAATTGCGTTTTTATAATGCTCAAGCGTGATGCGTACATGCAGTGTGGCACGCTGTTCGCCACGTTTTATTACTACATTCCGCGCAGCAATTTTATCGGGTTTTTCGGCAGATTCTGAGAGTAATTCAGCAATCGCAGGCATGATGTCGGTAACGGGAGAATCTTTGAGCGATGTATCATCAGCAAGGCCCAAAAGCTTGAGGGCAGAGCGGTTATGTAAGGTGATACGTTTATCGGAATCCAGCGCAATAACCCCAGCCGATACGCCTGAGAACACGGCTTCGGTGAGGCGGCGTTTTTCGTCAATCATGCGGTTGGCATCTATTAAATCGGAACGCTGACGATTAAGCTGACTGGTCATGCGGTTGAAGGTGCGGGCGAGTGTTGCGATTTCATCCCCTTCGCGGCCTTCGGGAACGCGGATGTCGTAATCGCCTGCGCGCACACGCTCGGCGGCGGCAATCAGCACAGAAACTGGCCCCACCACGCGCAGTGCCACCGCCATGCCTGCCCAGATCGAGGCAAGCAAAAGCAGTAATGCAAGTAGCACAAAGGCGAGTACAAATTGTAATTGTATGGCGCGCATATCGCGTTTCAATGTGGTGTATTGCTCCATGGTAGAGCGAGCAACCTGCATGTGATCGATGACGGTACGATCCACCGATTTACCAATCATGAGGTATAAATCAGGCGCATCGCGGAATTTGATGACCGCACGAATTTTATCTTCTTCATCGCTGCCAAGTAGCACGATGTTTCCCTCACTTGCGCGTTCTAGCACGGCATCGGGAAGACGTTCGAATGTGAGGGAAAAACTAAGTGCAGTGCGCGCGACAACGCGGTTTGAGGTGAATACAATCGCCTCAGAGAGATTGCGCAGCGATGCTTGCGTGTTGAGCGCAGTATCGAAAAGCTGAGGATTGGAATTGATAAACATCATATCGCGCGAAAGCTCGCTCATCATGCCTTGCGCTTCGATACGCATCGTATTGCGATGCTCGTTAAGATAGGCTTCAGCAAGGCTTACAGATTCTTCAAGCGCAACCGATACACGGTTATCGAACCATGCTTTGACGCCATAATTAAAAAATAATGTGGCAAATAATGTAACGATAAACGTGGGAATGAGCGTGACGGTGGCGAATGTAAAAATAATGCGGGTTTGTAGGCGTGTTCCGACCAATCCCTCACGCGCGGCGCGCCAGAAAGTATAAGCCCTGCGCACAATAAAAAATGCGAGCGCAAGCAGTACCAGCAGATTGCCTATCACTAGCGTGAACAGCAGTTGCGGGCTTATGGGTTTGACATCGAATCCGCTATGAAACCCGCTGAAGGTGATGATGAGTGCGGCAACAGAGCTGAGCCCAAGCAACACCAGCAGCAAACGCACGATGCGCCGCACATGGCGCGGCGCTTTATCTATCGCAGGTGAGTTCGATAAAGCGTAGGCGCTGGAATCTGTAGCTTCGGCCATACTCATGCAGCATAGGCCAACACAGTGCGGATTTCGATGCCGTAATCATTGATTTTCTTACGGAGTGTATTGCGGTTGATACCAAGCACACGCGCCGCCTGAATTTGATTGCCATCGGTAGCGCGCAGCGTGTGTTCGATAAGGGGTTTTTCGAGCAATGCTAACATACGCTCGTGCAATCCGGGGGCGGGAAGTGTGTGCGAATGGCTAGCAAAATA
>JAIXZB010000126.1 GCA_027489915.1 Rickettsiales bacterium
GAAGATGATTTCTTTCGCATCGGCATTGATGAGTTTTGCCACTTCTTCGCGCGCAATTTCGCCTGCTTCTTCGGCTTCCCACCCATACGCATGGCTGCGTGAATGAGGATTGCCGAATTTTTCGGTGAAATAGGGGATCATTTTCTCAAGTACGCGCGGGTCGACAGGGCTTGTCGATTGGTAATCGAGAAAAATTGGAAATTTGATAGGCTTATCTATGTTCTGTGTCTTGGCGTTCATAACTGACGTCCTTGTTTTGTGCGCGTTTCGTATAATAACATAGTAATCAAGTCAACTATTATCAATACGCGTTTTATTACTGTTAATTCATCCATGCCCCGAGGTTTTTGTCTCCTAGACGCTGGTATAATTCCAGCCAACAGTCGGTGAAGGCCTCTACATCAGCCTCTTTTGTATCCCAACCCGTGCTTACACGGATGTATTGACCCGCCTCTTCTTTTGTTTTTCCCATAGCGGTTAATACATGTGACGGCTCGATACGGCCAGAGGAGCAAGCAGACCCCGCACTTACACAAAACCCTGCCAAATCGAAATGCATAAGCTGGGTTTCACTTGGCACCCCTGGCATGCAAATCATCGACGTATTGGGTAATCGCGGTTCATCTCCTGCTGCCGCTAAAAACGGGCTACAGGTCATTAGGCGGTACTCCATTGCGTTGCGCATGGCTTCAAGCCTTGCGGCATCAGAGGCGCTTGCTACTTCTTCGGCGAGTTTGGCAAAGGCTTTGATGAGGGCCACGGATTCAGTCCCCGCTCTACGTCCGAGTTCTTGTCTGCCACCTGCAAAAAGCGGCTTAATCGGAATGTCATTGCGCAACACCAGCGCTGCTATGCCCACGGGTCCGCCTACTTTATGAGCGGAAATGGTCATCATATCAACGCCCAGCAACCCCATATCGAGAGGTATTTTTCCGAATGCCTGCACTGCATCGCAATGCACCAGCGCACCGTAGTGATGGGCGATATCAGCAATTTCGCGCATGGACTGAATGACACCGGTTTCGTTATTGGCGAGAATAACAGATACAAGCGCGGGTTTGCCAAGGGATTGCAGCGTTTTTTCAAACATGGGGAGAATTATTTTGCCGCAATTATACACTTTCACGGTGGCTGCACCGAGCAAAGATGCAGTGTTTGCTACCGATGCATGTTCGGTGACGGTGGTGACGATGGGGCGCCCCTGAAAACCACGCAGGGCTAACGTATTCGCTTCGGTGCCGCTTGCGGTGAAGATGATTTCGTTAGGGAATACGCAAATCGCATCCGCAATGGTTTTGCGTGCAGCATCCAAGCGCTTTTTGGCCTCCGCCCCCATGCGGTGCAAGGAGGATGGGTTGAGAGGTAGCGTTAATGCTTCCAGCATACACTCACGTACGGTGGGCCGCATGGGTGCTGTGGCGTTATAATCGAGGTATATACTGCGCTTACTCATGCGTTCAGGGTAAAGTGCGCGTTGTATTCGTGGGTGGGTTTAATGCGTGATTCGCATACATCGGCCAGCGTGATAGAACTTAGGTAGCTATGGATATGCTGCCCTAGCCCATCCCACAAATCATGGGTTAGACATCGTGTTTTGGGGGTGATGCAGCCTGTCTTGTGTTCGCCGCCGCAGCGGGTCATGATGATGTGTTCTTCGGCAGCAAGCACTATTTCAGCAATAGAGGTTTGCTCGGCGGTGCCCGCTATGCTGTAGCCGCCACCTGGGCCGCGTACGGAATCGACCACCCCTGCCCGTTTCAAGCGCGAGAAAATCTGCTCCAAATAGGCAAGCGGGATGTTTTGACGCTCGGCGATGGCAGATAAGGTTACGGGGCCTGCGCTGCCTTCGCGCGCTAAATCGACCATTGCCATCACGGCGTAGCGGCCTTTGGTGGATAGCATCATGGGCGTTCTCCTTCGAGTGTGGCAAGGCGGGCAACTAACGCATCGTATTCAGCGCGGCTGATATGGTCGTCTTCTTGCTCGATGGTGCCGTAGGCCATGAATTGATGTTCAGATTCGGCCATATTGCTTACGGTGTGCGCTGGAATACCCACCACGGTTTCACCTGCTGGCACTGCACGCACCACCACGGCATTTGCCCCCACACGCGCGCCCTTGGCCACGGTGATGGGGCCCAGTACTTGAGCGCCTGCACCGATGATGACATTATCTTCAAGTGTGGGGTGGCGTTTACCGCCGTTGAAGCTTACACCGCCTAGCGTAACGCCATGATATAGCGTTACATTGTCGCCAATTTCGGCGGTTTCGCCTATTACCACGCCCATACCATGATCGATAAACAGGTTTTTGCCGATACTTGCGGCGGGGTGAATTTCAATGCCCGTAAGAAAGCGCGAAAGGGTGGAAATCCAGCGCGCAATAAGACGTAAATCCATGCGCCAGAGCGCATTTGCGAGACGGTGTAGGCGCAGCGCGTGAAAGCCAGGATAGCACAGCACCACCTCGGCCCAGCTTTTGGCTGCAGGGTCGCGCAGTTTGATAGCGTCTATCTCGTCTTTCCACAGGAAGGACATGGGTTGCTTACCTTTCACGTTGCTAAGCGCGTATTTCTGCGCTAGTCACTCTCGACATGCGCGCAAACGCTGCTTAGAAAGTTGGATGTTAGAGTTTGTAAGGTGCGGCACTATAAAATGCCCCACTGAAATGGTCAACTATTCTGGCAGTACAGTATAAGGACTAGAGAAATATGGCTGATATTATTTTTAATGGCCCCGAAGGCAGATTAGAAGGCAAATACCATCAGGCTGCTGACAAGCAAGCGCCGGTGGCTGTGGTGCTGCACCCACACCCGCTTTATGGCGGCACGATGAATAATAAGATTACCTATAATCTCTATCAGAGCTTTGCTAAGGCTGGTTTTTCGGTGATTCGCTTCAATTTCCGTGGCGTTGGACGTTCGACCGGCAAATTTGATGATGGCATTGGCGAGATGACCGATGCGGCAACTGCGCTCGACTGGATTCAACTGCAAAACCCTGATGCAAGCACCTGCTGGATTGCTGGTTTTTCGTTCGGCGCATGGATTTCGTTGCAACTGGTAATGCGCAGACCTGAGATTGAAGGGTTTATCTGCATTTCGCCGCCTGCGAACATGTATGATTTTGGCTTCCTTTCGCCCTGCCCCGCGCACGGATTGATTCTGCAGGGAGACCGCGATGATATTGTAAGCGAGCCTGCCGTTTCGGGCTTGGTGGATAAACTGCGTGCGCAAAAAGGCACGGTTGTGGATTATAAAGTGATTCCTGGAGCCGACCATTATTATCGCAACACAATGGAATCGATGAAAACCAACGTGGATGAATATATCACCACCGAAATGGACGCCTTCCGCGCACGCCCAAGGGTGAAGCACGACAAGAAACGTCGCAACGCGATTCCGCAGGAATTTTTGGATTTGTTGAAGCAGGCGTAGTTTTATTTTGCACTGTAATAAACGCCGCCTTTTTGTGGTGCACTAACACCCGTAGTGGTGGGTAACGATAACGGCATTTCATAGAGTGACCTCACCGCTAAAAAGGCGAAGGCTTGGGCTTCCATGGCGTCGCCTGAGAAGCCTGAATCTTCGGCCACACAAACATTGGCTAAATGTTCATTTATCATTTTTAGGAGGGTGGTGTTGCGGCGGCCTCCACCGGTGATGAGCCATTGCTTTAGCGGCTTGGGGAGCTGGGTTGCCGCGTGCGCGATGGAGGCGGCGGTGAAAGCAGTGAGTGTGGCTGCGCCCTCGCCTAGCTCCATTGGCTCGATATATGGGGCGACGAAGCGCGCGAAGCTGTTTCGGTCGAGCGATTTGGGGGGTGGGGCTTTGAAAAACGGGTGTGCCATGAGGGAAGCCAGCACTGTTTGGTTGGGAGCAACGGCGGCTGCGATCTGGCCATTTGCATCGAAACTTGCGCCTGTGTGGCGAAAAATCCAATCGTCTATCAGTGCGTTACCGGGGCCAGTGTCGCAGGCGATTATCGTATCGCCATCCACATAGGTGATGTTGGCGACACCACCGATATTGACAATGGCGATGGGGTGATTTTTTTCTGCCACCAATGCTGCGTGATATAACGGCACAAGCGGCGCGCCTTGACCGCCTGCGGCGACATCGGCAGAGCGGAAATCGGCGATGACGGGGATGCGTGTGCGGGAGGCGAGCAATGCAGCATCGCCTATTTGCTGGGTAATACCGCGCTCGGGCGCATGCAAGATGGTTTGGCCGTGAAAACCGAGTAACGCGACTTCGGCGCGAGGAATTTGGGATTGTGCCAACAAGGCTTCAACCGCATCGATATGGCGCAGGGTGAGCATGTGGGTTGCGGCTTCAACATCGCCCTTGTCCTCTAAACATGCGAAAAGCTGGGTGCGTTCGGTTTCGCTATAGGGCAGCGTGAGGAATTCGCCGAAAGCTTCGATGTGGGTGCCGTTGGTTTTGAGGAGTGCGGCATCGACCCCATCGAGCGAGGTGCCACTCATTAGGCCAAGTGCCCAGATTGATTTATGTTCCGCCTCTTGCACTTCTGCCCCCAACCGATTACACAGACGTCATTCCCGCTTCAGGCAGGAATCCAGAGTGTGAGCGTAGCTCACGGTCTTGCGCTGGATACTGGACCCGCGCTCGGCTTTGCCTCACTTGTCCAGTATGACGAATGGTACTATGGCACAGCTTGATTTTTTAGACATCATCAAATCGCGGGGATTCTTTCATCAATGCACCGATGAAACGGGATTGCACGCATTGACCGCCGAGGGCAAGGCGGTGCCTGCCTATATTGGGTTCGATTGCACAGCGAAATCGCTGCATGTGGGAAGTTTGCTGCAGATTATGCTGCTGCGCTGGTGGCAAAAATGCGGTCATAAACCCATTGTGCTTATGGGTGGCGGCACCACAAAAGTGGGCGACCCCAGCGGCAAAGATGAGAGCCGCCCGCAACTGACAGACGCAGATATTCAGGCCAATATGGACGGCATCAAACAGGTGTTTGCCAAGTTTTTGACATTTGGCGATGGCGCGAGCGATGCGGTGATGGTGAATAACGATGATTGGCTGAAAGAAATTAACTACATCGATTTCCTGCGTGATTACGGAAAGCATTTTTCGGTGAACCGCATGATGAGCATGGATTCCGTGAAATTACGGCTGGAGCGCGACCAGCATTTGAGTTTCCTTGAGTTCAATTACATGATTCTGCAGGCGTATGATTTTGTAGAGCTGAACAAGCGCATGGGTTGCAGATTGCAAATGGGTGGGAGCGACCAGTGGGGTAATATTGTGATGGGAGTTGATTTAGAAAGAAGAACTAAAAATTACAGAATGAACCTTTCCGAAGCTCTGATGGAAAAAGATTTGTTATCTCACGAAGGCAGTTTATTTGGTCTAACCTCCCCCCTCATGACCACTGCATCGGGCGCCAAAATGGGCAAGACGGCTGCAGGGGCGGTGTGGCTTTCGGAGCAGATGGTTTCGCCTTATGATTACTGGCAGTTCTGGCGCAATACGGAAGATGCGGATGTGGGCAAGTTTTTGAAACTGTTCACCGAGATTGATGTGGCAGAGTGCGAGCGTTTGGGTGCGCTTGCGGGTGCCGAAATTAATGAAGCGAAGAAGATTTTGGCGACTGAAGCAACCGCGCTTTTGCATGGGCGCGAGGCGGCGGAGTTGGCAGCGCGCACGGCACAAGAAACGTTTGAAGCTGGCGGAACCAGCGCGGATTTACCTGAAGTGATGATTGCTAAAGCAGAGCTTGAAGTAGGAATGCCTACTTATGCAGTATTTGTAAAAGCTGGCCTAGCTACAAGCAACGGCGAAGCACGGCGTTTGATTGCAGGCAAAGGTGCGCGCATCAATGATGCAGTGGTGGAGAACGATAGTATGGTTGTTTCCATGGCGCTCATGACTGCGGATGGCTTTATCAAGCTTTCATCAGGCAAGAAAAAGCATGTGCTGGTGAGGGCTGAGTAGCCCCCACAATTCGTCATTCTGTGTGTAACGAAGCGAAAGTACAGAATCTCTTTTTAATCACTGAACGATAAATTCTGTGCAGCCTTTGGCTCACAGGGTGACGAGTATTGGGTATTAGCGGCGCTCGCGCACGGGGCTGGAGGGGCCTTTTTTATTATCTGAGGGAGGCACGGACTCGCCATCGAAAATGCCACGTAGGAAGCCTGGGGTGAGGCCTGAAAGTGGATTCACGGATACTTCGGGATCGGCGTATTTGCCTTTGATGGTGTAGGTGAAGCTGAATAACCCCTCGCCCTCACCGCCTGCTATGGCGCCGATAACGGGGATTTGGCCAACAATGGAATTAAGCATGTAAGCAGGCACCAGCACACCTTTTAGGTTA
>JAIXZB010000103.1 GCA_027489915.1 Rickettsiales bacterium
ACATATTGGCATGGATAGGGCATAAGCGGGCACTTAAGTTGTCTATGACAGTAGAAGACAATGTAGCATATTGGGCTAGAATGCAGGGCGTTCCTGAAAATATTGAAGTAGCACTCGAGTATTTCGATCTCACGGATTACCGTAACATGCCTTGCAGTCAGCTATCTGCTGGCTGGCAAGAGCGCGTGGCGCTTACAAGGCTACTTACCACCCAAGCGCGCATTTGGTTGCTCGATGAGCCCATGGCGCATCTTGATGTGCAGGGGGCGGCTCTGGTTCAATCTATCCTCATCACCCGCGCTGAACAGGGGGGAATTATATTCATGAGTAACCACGCCCGCATAGAGGGTGATAGGGTGAAACGATTGAATTTATCCGAACGCATTGCGCCTGAAGCTATAGTAGAGGGTGAGTTATGCTAAAAATACTGATCTTTAACCTAATGTATAACTTTAAAAAAATTATAGAACATATTTATTTATATGTATTTTTTACCTTTTCAATAGCGTTATTCGGATTGCTATCAGTGCGCAATGAAAAGCCAGAACTTAATGCGATTGTATGGGTGTTGATACTTTTTACATTAACGCTGGCAATGCAGCAATTCTGGAATGAAGACGAGCAGGACGGCACCATCGATCAATGGCGCGTTTCCGGCAAGGGCCTAGAATGGGTAGCGCTTATGAAATGGATTACACACATGCTGCTTATTGTTTTACCTGTGGCGGCTATTGCGGGTTGGGGGATGAAACTGCTGGGCTTCCCGATACAAAACTCAGCCCATATTGCCATGGTTACAGCCATTGGCGGCGCGCAGATGATGGCCACAGGAATGCTGGCTGCAGCTGCAACGGTAGGGTTGCAACGTACGTCAGGAATCATTGGAATTGTAATGCTACCACTGGCGGTGCCAAGCATGGTGTGGGGCAGCGCCGCAATGGGAGATGCCAATAATAGCAGTGCGCTTGTATTACTTTGTGCGTACGCGTTATTGAGCGTTCCATTAAGCTGCATTGGCAGCGCGGCTATGCTTAGATCTTCTAATTAACTACAGGGATTAAATGGTGTAGCTGTGGCATTGCTGTAGTTCGCAAAATAGAGTAGATAAAGTCGTATAATATATATTATGGAAAATATATGGTAAATTAGATTGAGAATACGAACTGAATTAGGAAATAAGCCAATCTTTAGCTTGGTTATTCCACGAAATTTGCATTCCATCGAATGCAGGAATGACATTGGGAGGCAACTCCCGCTCAAGCTGATCATACTCCAGCACATGGCTCATGTGCGTAAGTATCGCCTTCTTGGGCTTAACACGCGCAATCCACCCTAATGTCATATCCAGATGCGCATGCGTTGGCGCTGGTTCGCGCTGCAGACAATCCACAACCCAAACATCAAGTGATTCAAGAGCTTGAAGTGATCTCTCCGTAAAGTTATTCACATCTGATGAATACGCTATATTTCCGAACCTTAGGCCAATGGTTGGTATCTTACCGTGAAGCTGAGGAAAGGTTTTGATGCATACACCTCCCACATTAATATCCTGATAATCGTCAATTATATTAGGCTCCAGTGATGGTTTATGGCCAAAGCGCGTAGCGCCTGTCTTGGCAATCGCATAATCAAAACGTTCGTGCAAAGCATGAATAGCTGCTGCATCCCCATAACAAGGAATAGCGCTTTGTCTATGATAATTAAAACCTTTTACATCATCTACCCCATGCATATGGTCCGCATGAGCATGGGTGAATATCACTGCATCTATGCTGGATATACTTGCATCCAGCGCTTGCATCCTTAAATCTGGTGATGCATCGACTAGGATACGTGTACCATTTTCCTCATACAGAACAGATGCGCGACGACGCTTATTCTTCGTGTCGTTGCTTGTGCAGGTAGCGCACTGACAGCCAATCAATGGCACCCCGCCTGACGCCCCGCAGCCTAAAATAGTCAACTTCATCTAAAGCCTTTAATTTGTTTTGCGAGCTTCATGTTATGGTGAAACATGAAGTTAAGAATTAAACCTGTTCTTAATGTAATAATTTACTTTAAATTTATTCTTTATCTATATGAAATAATTGAAAAAAATTCTCTGTAGTCTGTGTGTGTATTTGTTCAATACTTACATGTTTGATAGCAGCCAAACAGGCAGCCACATGCGCAGTCCAGGCAGGTTCGTTAGGCTTACCGCGATGCGGTTCGGGAGCTAAATAGGGCGCATCGGTCTCAACTAGCAACCTATCCAGAGGTACTTTAGCTGTAATATCGCGAAGAGCTTGTGATTTTTTGAAAGTGATAATACCAGAAACGGAAATATAACCACCCATTTCCACTGATTTTTCAGCAAGGTATTCCCCGCTACTAAAGCAGTGAATCAGAAATGGGAATGCGCCTTTGGCATACTCATCGGCCAGCACCCGCACCGTATCCGCGTCTGCATCGCGGCTATGCACGATAACGGGCTTATTAAGGATGCGCCCTGCTTCTATATGGCGACGAAAGAGTGTTTCCTGTGCAACGCGCGGGCTGTGTTCGTAATAAAAATCCAGCCCTGTCTCGCCAATTCCAATCACCCGAGGATGCGAGGCCTCCTCCAGTAATTCATCTAACGTAATATCTTCATGCGGTTCCGCCTCGTGCGGGTGAATGCCGATGGAGCAATAAATTTCAGGATACGTCTCCGCCATCCGCTTCACCACCGCGAAATCCGAACGCTGGGTAGAAATCGTCTGCATCATACCCACCCCCGCCTCCTTCGCCCTCGCAATCACGGCTGGCAAATCAGCAAATTCGGGGTAGTTTAAGTGGCAATGTGAGTCGATAATCATTACTTTATATTGCGCAACAAAAGATGATCTTGCAAGTAACGAAGCATGTAAGCTGCAATCTAGTCGACAAACCTTGGAAACACTCCTTCAGGTCTTGGCAAGCCTGTTCCTGCCTTCAGGGCGTGTTCGGGGCGTAGGTGCTCGAAACTGCGGGCATCGGTTGGAACAGCGAGTTGATCGAGCAATTTTGCTGCGGAATCGGGCACGAAGGGTTGCAGCATAATGGCGATGCATCGAATGGTTTCGAGCAGTGTATATAAGCTACGCTTCATCGCTTCGGGGTTTTCTTTGCGCTGGGTCCATGGCGCTTCGCGGTCGATGAACTCGTTGGCGGCGCTGGACATGGCGATGATGTCGCCAATCACTTCGGTGAAGCGGCAACGCTCCATTTTATCGTGCGCATCGGTGAGGCTGTCTTTGTGGGTGACTTGGACTTTGTCGAGTAGTGCTCGGTCTTGTTCGCGCTCTTCACCTGCAACTGGAACCAACCCATCGCAATTCTTGGCGACGAATGAAAGGGTGCGCTGGGCAAGATTACCGATGTTATTTGCTAAATCGGCATTGATGCGCTCCATCATCGATTGACGGGAGAAATTGCCATCGTTGCCAAACGGCACTTCGCGCAGGAGGAAATAACGGGTTTGATCGAGCCCGTACTTTTCGACCAGATGTTCGGGGGCGACTACGTTGCCAAGTGATTTACTCATTTTTTCGCCTTCAATCGTCCACCAACCATGCGCGAATACGCGTTTGGGGAGTGGCAGATTGGCCGACATGAGGAAAGCGGGCCAATACACCGTGTGGAAGCGGATAATGTCTTTGCCTACCATATGCATCGCATGTGGCCAGAAGGTTTTGTGTCCCTCAGAGTCGGTATCTGGGAAACCTGTGGCGGTAAGGTAATTAGTGAGTGCATCGAGCCAGACATACATGATGTGTTTTTCATCATCTGGCACAGGAATGCCCCACTGAAAAGTGGTACGTGATATGGATAAATCCTTAAGGCCACCTTTAACAAAACTGGTAATTTCGTTGCGGCGTGATTCGGGTAAAATGAAATCTGGGTTCGCATCGTAATAGGCAAGCAACTTATCGCCGTAAGCGGAGAGCTTGAAGAAATAGCTTGGCTCTTCAACCCATTCTACATCTGCGCCTGTGGGGGCTTTGCCATTTACCAGCTCGGATTCCTGATAGAACGCCTCATCGCGCACCGAATACCAGCCTGAATAGGAACCAAGATAGATATCGCCGTTGGCTTCTAACCGCTTCCATATGGCCTGTGCGGCAAGTTTGTGGCGATCTTCGGTTGTGCGTATAAAATCATCGTTGGTGAGCTGCAAAATTGTCGCCATATCGCGGAAATGTTCGGACACTTCATCGACGAATGCTTGCGGCGGAACACCTGCTGTTTTTGCTGATTTTTCTACTTTTTGCCCATGTTCATCGGTGCCGGTGAGAAACATGACCTCGCGCCCATAAAGCCTCATGAAGCGTGCCAAGGTATCGCATGCAACAGAAGTGTATGCATGGCCCAGATGCGGCTTATCGTTCACATAATAAATTGGGGTGGTGATATAAAATGGGCTGAGTGCAGTCACGGATAATCCTTTGTTTATGTGCGGGTTGTAGCGGATAAACAACCCTTAGGTCAAGCGCTAGGCGGCTTTCAGCACACTCAG
>JAIXZB010000166.1 GCA_027489915.1 Rickettsiales bacterium
AGCGTCATCCCCGCTTGGCCTTCTGCAGGTTTTAGAAAGCGCGCTGTAAGCCCTCTGAACTGGGTTGTAAAATCGTGCCACGTATTCAGGTAACCAATCGTAGGCTCCAAAAGTTTCTGTAATTCTGGATGTATCACCGCTTTCAACGTATTGGCATTTGGCAGCTGAGATTTTACTATACTCTCAAGCAGATGTGTGTGCGCTGCCATCTCCGCTTGTGTACTCGCCCTTTTGAAAGCATTCATAAGCCCATGATGCGCTGCATCGTGTGCTTTCACCCATTCTGGATGTGCCAGATGGTGTTCGAGATTCACCAGTTTTTCTGCCGCTTGAGGCGAAAGTATACGCTCTTTGAATCCCTCAATGAATGTACGCAACCCCGCAGCATCATGCTGCAAAAGCTTAATGTTCCCTCCACCCAGCACATCTTCCGGGCTTGGAAGTGGGAATGAAAACAGCGTATCACGCATCGGTTTATTGTGCCTTTAATTTGCATTATGATTGCGCCCTAATGTAAGAATTGCCAGTGTGCCTGTAAAGCCGTATGTTACAGTGTAACAAAACATTAACATAGAGGCCCTATGTCACGTCCGTCCAGCTTACCCAGGCATCCACGCGAGATGATTCTTGCTTTATTACGCAAGAGCAAAACCCCGCTCACCGCCTATAGCTTGCTCGAAACATTGAAACCCAAAGGCATCAAAAGTGCGCCCATCATTTACCGCGCACTGGCAGAGCTCGAAAAGCAAGGCAGTGTTCATAAAATTAAAGAACTGGCGTCTTACGTAGCATGCGCCTGTGCGCATACACACCAGCACGCACTTACTGTACTAACCGTATGCGGCGATTGCCATGCAGTAAAGGAACTGCACGATCACACCGTCATGCAGCACATCGAAGCCCTGATTCCTCTGGGCATTCACTTGAAATCACGTGCGGTTGTAGAGCTCCCCATCACCTGTGACAGCTGCTCTTAGTAACAGGCCTATTTTAACAGAAACTCTGCACTTGCGCGCGATTTCCAACTGTTGTGCGTAACATTTATGCATAGGCAGCAGAAAATCCACACCAAAACCTCCCATGTTACGTGCCTAAGCCGCATAAAAGTTGGGTTTTTATGGTAGTATTATCGAAATATTAACCACTCGCGATTACCCTGATTAGGCCCCACTCGGAAAATGCCCTCATGAATCGTCTTCGCATAGCTCTCGTCTGCACTTCCGCGCTCGTGGGCCTCGCCCCACAGGTTGCACTCAGCTTGCCCGAAGGCGGCGTGGTGGCGGCAGGCAGTGCGACGATTAACACGGGTGCTGCGAATGTCGATATCACCCAAAGCAGCGAAAAAGCGATTATCGATTGGCGCGGGTTCGATATTGCACCAAGCGAGACCGTGCAATTCAATCAACCTTCTGCAAACGCACTCACCCTCAACCGCGTGGGCAGCACTGCGCCCAGTAGCATCGATGGGCAACTGCGCGCCAATGGTAATATCATCATCGTCAATCCCAACGGCGTGGTGTATGGCAACAATGCTCGTGTAGATGTGGGTGGCCTTATCACTAGCACATCCGATAGCGGCAACGATGCCTTCATGCAATCCGCCACACCTGTGTTCGATATTGCAGGTAAGCCGGATGCAATCATTCAAAACGATGGACGCATCACTGCGCATAATGCAGGGCTGGTCGGGCTGGTTGCACCGCAGGTTATCAATAATGGATTGATAGAAGCGCATCTCGGACGCGTCACTCTCGCCTCGGGTGATAGGTTCACGCTCGATTTAGCGGGCGATGGTATTACCAACATTGCCGTCACAGGCGAAATGCATTCGCAGCTTGTGCGCAACACAGGCTCCATTATTGCCGATGGTGGCTCTATCCTCCTCACCGCCGCCGCAGCGCGTGATACAGTCGATAGCCTAATTGAAAACACAGGTGTGCTTCGCGCCACCACGGTCGGTGAATCCGAAGGCTCTATAGTGCTCTATGCCGAGGGCAGCAATGCAGTTATCCAAAATGATGCTGCGCAGAAAAATATCAAGCAAGGCCGCAGTACCGTCATCAATAGCGGCGTTATTGATGTATCGGGTAATGATGCAAACGAAAAAGCGGGTCGCGTACAACTGCTTGGCGATCAAGTGGCGCTGCTGAGTGGCGCGCTTATTAACGCCACTGGCTGGGCGGGTGGTGGCGATGTGAAAGTAGGTGGTGATTTCTTTGGTCAAGGTACCACCCCCACCGCCATTTCTACCATCATGCAAACAAACAGCGTTATCGATACTAGCAGCCTCATGACGGGCGATGCAGGGTCTGTCGTGCTATGGGCGGATACTAATACCACCTTCGCAGGCGATATCCGTGCCGATGCCAAAGGTGAAGTTGGCGATGGTGGATTTGTCGAAACTTCTGGCAAAGCCATTCTCAATGCGTATGGCACGGTCAGTGCTACCTCGCGTCGCGGGCGGCGCGGCGAATGGTATCTCGATCCTGCAAATATCACTATCACAACAGCTAATGCAAACATCAGCGGCGGGCCAAACTTTACTCCCACAGCTTCAGGTTCCACTGTGAGCGTGGCAAGTATTCTTGCAAGCCTTGATAACAATATCGACGTCACCATCACTACTGGCGGTGACGTATTTGCAGGTAACGGCGATATTACGGTTAGTAATGCTATTACCACTACGGGTACTGGCAGCTTAACGCTCAGCGCTTACCGTAACATCACCGTCAATGCAGCCATCACCCTCAACACAGGCGCACTCACTCTGCGTGCTAACAACGCCAATCTCGGTAGCGGCGCCATTGTCGTTAATGCGGGTATTTCTACAGGCGGCGGTAATATCACCATGGGTGGCGGTAATGGCGCCATTACTGCGAGCAATGGCTACGCTATTGGTAATAGCTCAGCACTCATGGGCGTTGGTATTTACGGTAATGTGAATGCTGGTGGAGGTAACATTTTAATCAATGGCCAGGCCTCTGCAACAAGCGGCTTTGCACATGGTGTAAATGTTGGCAGTGGCGGCTCTTTAACCACAACCAATAATGGCGCTATTACCGTTAATGGTATCGGCGGGGGTGACGCAGCAAGCGGTCAAACCATGGGGGTTTTTGTCAATAACAATGGCAGCATCACCACGCAAAATGGAAATATCACACTCACCGGAACAGGCGGTGCAGGCATACAAGCCATAGGTGTTGTTACAAGCAGTACCGGTGCAGCTATCAGTACCTCTGGTGCTGGTAACATTATCATTACCGGAACAGGCGGCGCTTCTGTAAATACGGGAAATCATGGCATTTCATCGAATATTTCCAATGGTATCCGCACTACTGGAGGTGGAAATATCACACTCAATGGCACGAAGGGGGGCAGTACTTCTGCAGGCTATAACGCTGGTGCAAGTAATGGGGTTATTACCTCTGGAACGGGAAGCATATTTCTGTATGCAGATACTCTTGCGCTCGGCCTTGCAAATAGTCTTAACAGCGCGGCAGGATTAACGATTGCTCCCCTCACCAGCACCACCATGGCAGTGGGAACGACTGGTAGCACGCTCAATCTCTCCAATGCTGATTTAGCCAACATCACCGCTGCATCGTATACTTTTGGCTCCATTACCACAGGTAATCTCACGATAAATACTACGCGCGATTTTGCTAATAGTAACGTCACCTTCCTCTCAGGAAACGATATCATCCTTGCGGGCACACTTACCAAAGCAACAGGTGCGAGTGCAGCAAATTATATCTTCCGTGCTTACGGCAATATATTTAATAGTAGCAATGCTGGCATCACCACCTCTAACGGAACCACAAATATAACGCTGCAATCCGACTTTGATGGGAATAATAGTGGTGCAATCTCACTCTCAGGCGGCAGCATCGGAAGCGCGGGGGGCACCATCACCATAGGTGGTGGCACAGGCACCATCACAGGATCTACACTCAATGCAGATGGGAGCATTGCAACAGCCGCAAGTGGATTTGCAAGAGGCAATGCGAGTCAGGTATCGGGGGTAAACATAAACGCTGCTCTCAGTGCAGCAGGCGGTAATATCCTCATCAATGGCCGAGGCTTTGGGGGCACCACAAATGATAATTATGGTGTTGTCATAAATGCAGTAGCCGTAAGCACCTCAGGGCTGGGCACCATCAATATAAATGGTATTGGCGGTGGAATCACAAATAGCGCCAATAATCATGGCGTCATCTTCACATCTGGTGGCACCGCAACCACTGCGAGTGGGGCTCTCTCAGTTACTGGAATTGGAGGGGGTGCAGGAACGGGTATCGCCAATACTGGCATAAGCATTACCAGCGCAAACAGTGGGCTCAGATCTGGATCTGGCCAAATTTCGGCATATGGCGAAGGCGGCAATGATACAGGTTCTGGACAGAACCAACACGGCATACTGTTGAGCAGCATCAATAGCATCATCGGAAATGGCGGGCTGCTCCTACACGGCAAGGCGGGTAATGCCAACGGTACCACTGGTAATAATTATGGATTCATCAATTCAGGCACCATCGCCATGACGGGTGGCTCCATTACCCTCAACGCATATAGTACTACGGGAACGAATAACGCCGTAGCTAATTACGGTGCTTTTATTCAAGGTAATATTGCTACGGTAAATAACACTATCACTATCAACACATTTGGCTCCGCTTCTGGCACTTCAAGACTTGCCTATCGCATGAGCGCTGGAACCATTGAAAGCGGTACTGGTGCCATTACCATTCGCGCCGAAAGCACAGGATCGGCCAATGATATTAATATCAGCGGAGGCTCCATCGGTAGCGGAACCACAAGTGGCGACATCACTATACTTGCCAACGATATTTCTGCCTTTGGTGGCGGCAGCATTAATACAACGGGTGTTCTCACGTTTGCCGCACGCACCGGCGTTACGATGGGTCTGGGAACAGGCAGTAACAGCCTTCAAATAACCGATGCCATGCTCGCACAACTAAACGGTGGGTCGTATGTGTTTGGGTCGACCAATACGGGCGATTTCACCCTCAATACCGGCTATAACTTTGCAGATAAAAGCGTCACCTTTCTCTCAGGCGGAAATATCATACTGGCAGGCACGCTCACCAAGGCAACAGGTGCAGGTACAGCAAATTATATCTTCCGTGCTTATGGCGACATAACGAATAGCAGCAGTGCGGGTATATCAACCAATACTGGCATAAGTAATATTACCATCCAGTCAGACTTTG
>JAIXZB010000073.1 GCA_027489915.1 Rickettsiales bacterium
CTTCAGGTATTCCAGCATGGTTTGATTGCCAAGCGTCAGTTGGAAGAAGAGCAGAAGGCAACCGATGTAAGGTTGGCAGTTGAGCGTAAGAAGATGCTCGAAGATATTGCTGCAAGCTTTGAATCAACCGTGAAGCAATCGGTAGATATTGTGGCGTCCGCAGCCACCGAGATGGATGCAACGGCACAATCGATGGAATCGAACATTCAGCAGAGCAACGAGAAACTGCAAAGCCTGATGAGTGGGATTAACCTGATTGCCAGCCAGATTGAGTCGGTATCGTCTTCGACCAGCCAGCTTTCGCATGCAATTACCGAGATTTCGAGTCAGGTAAGCCGCGCTTCGGGTGTAACCCAGGATTCGGTACAGCAAGGTGAGAAAACAAGCGCCAGCGTGGTAGAGCTCGAATCGAGCGCCAAAGCGATTCAACAGGTCGTCGATTTGATTAACCAGATTACTGGCCAGATTAACCTGCTTGCGCTCAACGCCACCATCGAGGCGGCGCGTGCGGGAGATGCAGGCAAAGGATTCGCGGTGGTAGCAAGCGAAGTGAAGGCGCTGGCGGATCAGACCGGCAAAGCGACCGATCAAATTGTGTCGCAGATTGGGTCGATGCAATCGGCGATTGACCAGTCATCTGGCCTTGTGCGCCAGATGGTGGGATCGATTGGGCAAGTGAGTGAAGTTTCAACCATTATTGCGGCCGCCGTGGAAGAACAGGGCGCTGCAACGAAGGAAATCGCGAATTCATCGGATCGCTCCAAAGCATCATCAAGCGATGTGCTTGAGAACGCCAAAGTGGTGACGGCGGCGGTGGAACATTCACGCGTTTCAGCCAATGAAATGCGCATGGCTGCGCAGGAACTTTCGCGTCAGGCAGAGACGTTGCGCAGTGAGGTCGATAACTTCCTCGTGCGCATGCGCGCGGCATAACGTCTATTATAGCAGACCATCTGCGTTGTCGCATCCACTTTCGCTCTCCTCACGTAGCGCTGCTACGCTGCGGGGATCGAAAGCGGCAAGTGCTCCTAGCATCTGGCCTACTCTAATAGACGCTTGAAGAGTAGAAAGCGCACTCCACATTGACAAATCCGCGCAAAGCCTATAGCTGTGGCGACTATGATAGCACAACGCACAGCGCGCATTGAACGCGCAACCAAAGAAACGCGCATCGAAGTTGAGGTGAATCTCGACGGTACAGGCGTGTATGAAATTTCAACGGGCATCGGGTTTTTAGACCATATGCTCGAGCAGCTTTCGCGCCATAGTCTTATGGATGTGAAGGTGAAAGCGGTAGGCGATACACATATCGATTTTCACCATACCACGGAAGATACAGGCCTTGCGCTGGGCGCAGCTGTGGCAGAAGCGCTGGGAGAGCGCGTGGGCATTCGCCGTTATGGCAGTGCACTCAGCCCCATGGATGAAACGCTTACCCGTGTGGCACTCGATTTATCGGGAAGGCCGTATTTTGTGTGGAAAGTGAATTTCACCCGCGACAAATTGGGTGAAATGGACACTGAACTATTCCGCGAATGGTTTCAGGCCTTTGCCACCACAGCAGGCATGACGCTGCATGTAGAGAATTTATACGGCGTGAATAATCACCACATCGTCGAAAGCTGTTATAAGGGTTTAGCGCGTTCCTTACGCGAAGCGGTGGAGATTGACCCGCGTAAATCAGGTGCGGTGCCTTCGACCAAGGGCGTTCTGACCAAGAAATAAGGTGTATCATGTTCGGAAGCTCAAAACTTAAGCGCTACACTGCCCATAGCAAAGAAGGTGCGGCCGAGCCGCTTATTCTGGTGCGCGAGGGCTATAGCATATTAGCATTTATTTTTGGCTTTTTGTGGCTGCTATATCACCGTGCGTGGTTGCCTGCGTTGTTCACGTTTGCACTCGCGCTGCTGCTTAAATGGATTGAAATAAAAGCGTACATCTCGCCCGAGCAGATGGCCTTTATCACCCTGATTGTACAATACTGGATTGGCAGTGAGGCGCGCGATTGGCAGAGAGATGCGCTTGCAAAACGTGGCTACACGATGACCGACGTTGTGCTTGAAGACAGCGAAGAGCGCGCGGAATTGCGCTATTACGAGCGCCATCTGATGGTGGATGCAGCCGTCGCTCAAACCACTCCCCACGCAGCATAACATGAAGATAGCAATCATAGATTGCGGTGCAGGGAATCTGCACTCGGTGCGCAAAGCCTTTGCCCATGTGGCCTACAGGCTCGGTGCAGAAGTGCAGGTGACAACCACACCCGAAGTGCTGAAGAACGCCACGCATATTGTGCTGCCCGGTGTGGGCACCTACGCCGATTGCATGCAGGGATTGCTCAAGCATGCAGGACTGCGCGAGGCGCTTGAGGAACGCGTCTTAGCGCAGGGCACTCCGCTGTTTGGTATTTGCGTGGGCATGCAGATGCTGTTTGAGCGCGGCCATGAATTTGGTGTCACCGAAGGGCTTGGCTGGTTCAAAGGCGAGGTGAGGAAGCTTGAGCCAAAAAACAATCAACTGCGCATTCCTCATATGGGTTGGAATACCTTGCACCTAAAAGCGCCTACCCACCCCTTATTTGCAGGTATTAGCGAGGGTGCGCATGCCTATTTCGTGCATAGCTACCATGCAACCCTCGCAGCACCGCACGAGGTGCTTGCAACCGTTGACTATGGGCAGGATATTGTGGCATGTATCGGCCGCGATAACATTGTGGCTACCCAGTTCCACCCAGAAAAGAGCCAAGACATTGGCCTGCGTATGATTGAAAATTTCGTGAGGATGTAATGCCAAGTATCAGCGCAGAGAAAATCACCCAGCTTAAAACAGCGGATTTGAACGATCTGTGTCAGGCAACCGAAGATGCGATTGCAGACGGCATTGGCTTCAACTGGATGACCCCACCTATGCGTGAGACGCTCGAGGCCTACTGGAAAGGTGTGCTGGTCGTGCCCGAGCGCACGCTGTTTGGCGGCAGGCTGGATGGCACGTTGGTAGGCTCGGTGCAACTGGTGCGCCCTAGCAAAAGCAAAGAAACCAGCGCCTTTGCGGTGAGTGTGGAAGCGCATTTTATTGCCCCCTGGGCGCGCGGCCACGGCATTGCGAAATCGTTGCTCGAGACGGCTGAGCGCGAAGCAGCCAAAGAGGGATTCTCAATCGTGCGTCTGCATGTGCGCGAGGGGCAGGAACGCGCTTTGCAGATTTACCGCGAGGGTGGCTACACCGAATGGGGCACCTTGCCGTACTATGAAATCGTCAATGCACGCATGTTATCGGGCCATTTTTTCTATAAAAAACTCGCGCCCATTTCGGATTTGATATGATGCTCTATCCCGCAATCGACCTGAAGGATGGCCAGTGCGTACGCCTGAAGCGCGGACTGATGGAGGAAGCGACGGTATATAACGACAGCCCCGAAGCCCAAGCCAAAGCATTCGCGGATGCCGGCTGCCCATGGCTGCATGTGGTGGATTTGAACGGTGCATTTGATGGCAAAAGCACCAACGAACTGGCCGTGCGTGCCATCCGCAAAAGCGTAACTATGCAGATGCAATTGGGTGGCGGCATTCGCAGTATGGAAGCGATTGAGGCATGGCTGGATGCGGGAGTGAACCGCGTGATTTTAGGCACTGTTGCGCTGCGCAATCCGCAACTGGTAAAAGACGCCGCCAAGCAGTTTGCAGGCAAAATTGCAGTCGGCATTGATGCCAAAAGTGGCATGGTGGCGGTGGAAGGCTGGGCTGAGGTGAGCGATATGCGCGCCGTGGAATTAGCCCGCCAGTTTGAAGATGCGGGTGTGGCCGCGATTATTTACACCGACATTGCCCGTGACGGCATGATGGGCGGCCCCAATCTGGAGGAAACCGCAGCACTGGCGCAGGCAGTAAGCATTCCCGTGATTGTATCGGGTGGCATTGCATCGCTTGATGACATACGCGCCGTGAAAGCGCGTGCGAGTAGTGGCATCAGTGGCGTGATTGTTGGGCGCGCACTCTACGAAGGCGCATTCAGCGCACGTGATGCACTGCAGGCTTTGGCGGCCTAGATGCTGAAAACGCGCATTATTCCCTGCCTTGATGTCAAAGATGGCCGCGTGGTGAAGGGCGTCAATTTTGTCGAGCTTATCGATGCGGGCGACCCTGTGGCGCAGGCGCGGGTGTATGATGCGCAGGGGGCGGATGAGCTGACGTTTCTAGACATTACCGCCAGTTCCGATGCGCGTGATACGTTGTATGACATGGTCGATAAAGTGGCGCAGGTCTGCTTCATGCCTTTCACGGTTGGTGGTGGTGTGCGCACCACGGATGATATTCGCACACTGCTGCTTGCGGGGGCTGATAAGGTGAGCATCAACACAGCGGCAGTAACTCGCCCTGAATTTGTCGCCGAAGCAGCAATCAAATTTGGCGCGCAATGTATTGTGGTGGCACTGGATGCCAAACAAGTCGCACCGGATAGATTTGAGATTTTTACCCATGGTGGGCGCAACGCAACGGGTATTGATGCAGTGGCGTTGGCGCAGCGTATGGAGTCGCTCGGTGCGGGAGAAATTTTGCTCACCAGCATGAACCGCGATGGCACCAAGGATGGCTATGATATTGCGCTCACCACGGCCATTGCGGCTGCGGTGCGCATTCCGGTGATTGCATCGGGCGGAGTGGGCACATTGCAGCATTTTGTGGAAGGTGCCAAAACGGGCGCCACGGGGCTGCTTGCGGCTTCGGTATTCCATTTTGGCCA
Source organism: Rickettsiales bacterium (assembly GCA_027489915.1). Taxonomy (GTDB): domain Bacteria; phylum Pseudomonadota; class Alphaproteobacteria; order Rickettsiales; family UBA3002; genus JAIXZB01. The sequence continues at coordinate 4,741 of JAIXZB010000073.1, forward strand.
GTTCACCGTGGGGCAGGTGAAAGATGCGTTGCATGAGCAGGGCATTGCGGTAAGGTTGACGTCATGAGCGATGGATTCCAGAGATTATACGACACGATTTGCGCCCGCAAAAACGAGGCGGCGGATGTGTCGTACACGGCAAATTTGCTACGCAAAGGCGTGCCGCATATCGCCAAAAAACTGGGCGAAGAAGCGGTGGAAGCCGCACTGGCTGCTGCAAGTGGTGATAAGAATGAGACCATCAAAGAAAGCGCAGATGTGTTGTATCATTTGAATGTGCTATGGGCGGCGATGGGTATTACACCACAGGATGTTGAGGCCGAACTTGCAAAGCGTGAAGGCATTTCGGGCTTGGTTGAGAAGGCGGCGCGCCATGAATAATATGGCATATGATACCAATAACGTGTTTGCAAAAATTCTGCGGGCCGAGATTCCGACCACGCGGATATATGAAGATGCATTCGCGCTGGCATTTCCAGATGTCGCCCCCAATGCGCCGACCCATGTGCTGGTTGTGCCCAAGGGCGCATACAGCGATTATGCCGATTTTTTGGCACGTGCGAGTGACGCGGAGATTGGAGGATTTTTTAAGGCAGTGCGCACTGTGGCAGCGCAATTAGGTGTGGAGGAAAACTTCCGCCTGATTACAAACAAAGGTGCAGATGCTGGCCAGAGCGTGTTTCATTTCCATGTCCATATTTTGGCAGGAAAAAAGATGGGTGCACTCTTGGCGGAGTAGCCGAACGTTTTTGAAAATGGCGAACTGCGTTGTCGCTATACGTTGCTCTGTCGGTTACGTAGCGCTGCTACACACCCTCCTTGCGCTAAGCATCTCCCAGTATTGCATCCATTTTGAAAACGTAGTGTTTTTATGTCAGTAGCCGTGCAGTTTCATACAAAGGCAGCCCCACCACATTACTGTGCGAACCGCGCATGAGGGAGATGAAGGCGGCCGCATGCCCCTGAATCGCGTAGCCGCCTGCTTTGCCGTTCCACTCATCCGTGGCGATATAGGCATCGATGGCGGCGGGGGAGAGATAGGAGAAGCGCACCAGCGTTTCGACCGTCTGCTCGCGCACTGTGCCATCCCTTATAACACAGACATGGGTGAGCACTTTATGGCGTTTGTTGGAAAGTAGCGCAAGGCACATGCGGGCGGTGGCTTCATCTTCGGCTTTGGGCAGAATACGCCTGCCGAGCGCTACCACCGTATCGGCGGCGAGAATGGTGGAGTCGGCATACTGTGCGGCAATGGCATGGGCTTTAGCGCGTGCCACACGTGCCACATACGCGCGCGGCAGTTCGTGCTTGAGTGGCGTTTCATCGATATCAGCGGGTATAACGCTATCTGGCGTGATACCAATACTGGCAAGAAGCTGCAGGCGTCGTGGTGATGCGGAGGCGAGGATGAGCATGTTATTAAACCTGTACATAGGGTAAGGTGCAGTGAGAGTTGAGGGTTATAATATGAATTACTTAGCAAAAGCACGAACCGCAGGAAAGCTGAAGGAGTATATTTTAGGCACAGCTGGGTATCAGATCCAGCTTGGCCCACATGCCATAATGTATGATGAACCTCAGCAATGCGATACAGGTATCGCTTCAGAAATATGGCCAGCGTTAAGCGATGATGTGACTGGTAAATTTCTAAGCGAGTGGATGGAAGCGCTTGTAGTAACGCTTAAAAATAAAAGTCCAGATTTCAGGGAAATATATTGTGTTAGCAGTTGGGTGTATGCATTGCTGCGGGAAGCACAGAACCATAAAGAGAGTGCGTTATCCGATCGTGTGAAGCAGAGCATAATAGATTCAACGATAGCTGAGAAAATACAGTATATTCTCGATACCCAAGGCGAAAAAATACGCAAAGTCAAAAAATGGGCAGGGGCAGAGTGGAACAGCACTGATGGGCTCTACACGCCGCTAAACAGTACTATAAAAGCCGTGTGTGATCTATTGGCGTGAGTCTATTTCTCGCGAAATTTGATGCGGCCTTTGGAGAGGTCGTAGGGGGTCATCTCGACCACTACTTTATCGCCCGCGAGCACGCGGATGCGGTTTTTGCGCATTTTGCCCGAGGCGTGGGTTAGCACTTCATGCCCGTTTTCGAGCTTTACGCGGTACATGGAATTGGGCAACACTTCTTCAACAATGCCAGAAAATTCGAGTAGTTCTTCTTTAGCCATAAGCCCCTAATGTCGTGTGTTCGGTGGGTTAAACGTGAGGGGCTTATATCACTTCAAATGCAAAACGCAAATAAGAGTGAACAAACGGCGTGCTGTATCGAAATCGACGGTCGCTTTGCCGCGTAACTGGCTGATGAGAAGGTTTGCCCCCTCGTTATGGATGCCTCGGCGCGCCATATCGAGCGTTTGCACCTTATCGGCGCTGGCATGGGCGGTGGCGGCAAAATAGCTCTCGCAAATGAGGAAATAGTCTTTAATGACGCCGCGAAAGGGCGAAAGTGGCACTGCCACCACTTCGCTTTGCCCTGCATCGTTGGTGAGAGTGAAGGTAAGCCGCTGCTCGCGCACACTCAGCGATAGGCGGAAGGGGCCTTCTAGCCCACTGATAGGCAGGAACTGGTTGGCGTGCGACAGGTCGCGCATGGCAATTTCGCGCTCATGCTCTACTTCCGCCGAGCGACGCTTGATGTAGGCGTCATCCAGCGTAATCGCCATGATGTCGCGCATTGGATCGGATTCTAGGTTCGCATGGTGCATTGCAGCATTATGGCAGATGCGGGGGGTGATGGCAAGGGATGGGCGTGAAGCAGCATTTACTCCTCCCGCATGTGAGGAGAATTGTATGGAGGATTATTTCCCGTGTGAAAGCTCTTTTGTGGCTTCCTGACGGCGTTCTTGTACTCTTTCCGCCCATTTTGCTTCTACTTTGAGTTTTTCATTCTCTAAAGTAAGGTCTTTTACGACAGAAAGGGCGTTTCCGTAGTCTTTTTCAGCGGTTTCTGCTTTTTTGTAGCCGAAATAACCTGCAACCAGTGATATAGCAGTCATCACTGATGCTGATATGAAACTTCTCCTTAATAGCGTTTTGCCAAGAGTATCATAATTGATTTTAGTTTTATCCAAGTTTCCCGCTCTATCGATATTGTTTTTTACAAGATCATATGCAGGCTTAAAAGTATAAATGAGCGCAGGAAACGAGGTGATTGAACCCCATACACTTGCTTCATTGTAGGCATTATTCCATTTTTCTGGCCCGCGATAAGTATCGGGAAGATTTTTTACTTTGGATTCTAAATCGCTCATAACTGCCTCGCGTAATTACACGAATAAACTAGCAGAGATGGCAGTTAATGCGTGTGACAGTTTGGGGAAAGTTACAGCCTCACCCTCAGCGAAAGCGCATGAGCGCCAAGCCCTTCGGCATCCGCAAGTAGTGCGGCGGAGGGGCCGAGTTGGCGCAGGCCTGCGGCGGTTGCGCCGATGAGTGAGGTGCGCTTGATGAAATCGAACACGCCAAGGCCTGAGGAAAACCGTGCGGTGCGCGAGGTGGGCAGTACGTGGGAGGGGCCAGCGAGGTAATCGCCGAGCGCTTCGGGCGTGTAGCGACCCAAGAAGATAGCGCCTGCATGGCGGATATGGGGCAGCAGCAATTCAGGATCGGCCAGCGCTAGCTCAAGATGTTCGGGGGCGAGCTGGTTGATGATGGGCAGTGCTTCCTCCCAGTTTGCAACGGTGATGATAGCACCATGACGTTCCCAACTTTGGCGAGCAATGGCCTCGCGCGGAAGCTGACGGAGGGTTTCTTCGACACTCACGGCCACCAGTTCGGCGTAAACGCTATCGTTGGTGATGAGAATGGATTGCGCATCTGCATCATGTTCAGCTTGGGAGAGCAAATCGGCGGCAATCCAATCGGGGTTATTTTCGTTATCGGCGACGACCAGAATTTCAGAAGGACCGGCAATCATATCGATGCCAACGCGGCCAAAAACCTGACGTTTGGCTTCGGCCACATAGGCGTTACCAGGGCCGACGATTTTATCGACAGGGTCGATGGTCGCGGTACCATACGCCAGTGCGGCAACAGCCTGCGCGCCACCAATGCAATAGATTTCATCGACCCCCGCGATGTCGGCCGCAGCGAGTACGGCAGGGTTGAGGTTGCCACTGGGAGTGGGCACGACCATCACTAAGCGCGCAACCCCTGCGACTTTGGCGGGAATTGCATTCATCAGCACGCTCGATGGGTAACTGGCTTGGCCACCCGGAACATAGAGCCCTACTGCATCCATAGCACTCCAGCGCCAGCCAAGGAGTGTGCCCGTGGCATCAGTGTTTTGATAATCCTGCGGCATTTGCGCTTGGTGATAGGATCGGATGCGTTGGGCGGCGAGCTTGAGTGCGGCCACCACGTTAGCATCACACGCGCTTGCGCCTTCGGCGATTTTTTCGCGGCTGATGCGCAGGGTGTCAGGCGTTAGGGTTTGCGCATCGAACTGCTCGGTATAAGCGATGAGTGCGCTATCGCCCTCTTCGCGCACACGCTGGATAATGGCAGACACAACGCCTGCAACATCCTGCATATCGGATTCCCGCGTATTCAGGAACTGCGCAAGGTTGGCAGCAAAGGCAGGATCGTGACTGTGAAGGCGTGCAGGCATCAGCTAGATATGGCAGCCTTGAAGGCGCTAATCAACGCCGATATTCCATTGCTACGCGTTTTATAGGCGGTGCGGTTGACGATGAGGCGTGAGGATACCTGCATCAGCGTTTCGACTTCGACCAAGCCGTTGGCTTTAAGCGTTGCGCCAGACGACACTAAATCGACAATACGATCGGCTAGGCCGCAGAGTGGTGCGAGCTCCATGGCGCCTTGAAGTTTCACGCATTCAGCAACAATGCCGCGCGCGGCAAAATGGGTGGTGGTGATATGTGGGTATTTGGTGGCCACGCGCAGATGCGACCAGCGCGCAGGATCATCGCTTGCCGCCAAGCTTGCGGGCTCAGCAATCGATAAGCGGCATTTTCCGATGCCTAAATCAAGCGGGGCATAGAGCTCGGGGTAATCAAATTCGTAAATGACATCGCTGCCAGCAACGCCGATATGGGCGGCACCATGAGCAACAAACGTGGCCACATCGAACGAGCGCACACGGATGATAGAGAGCATGGAGTGGTTGGTGCCAAACGACAAGGCGCGCTCGGAATCTTTGAAAAACGCAGACTCGGGTGTGATGCCCACGCGCTCTAAAATTGGCGCGAGTTCTTCATAGATACGCCCCTTAGGAACGGCGAGCACCAAGGGAGATGATAGTTGCAATGTCATCGCATCCTCACCACATTGGCACCGCAGGCGGCGAGTTTTTCCTCGAGCCGTTCATAGCCACGGTCTAGGTGATAGATGCGGTCGATGACGGTGTCGCCCTCTGCCACCAGTGCGGCGATGACGAGGGAGACCGAGGCGCGTAAATCGGTCGCCATGACGGGGGCGGGGCGGAAGGTATCGACACCGTGGATGATGGCAGTGTTGCCATTGGTTTCAATCTGCGCTCCCATGCGGGTGAGCTCGGGCACATGCATGAAACGGTTTTCGAAAATGGTTTCGGTGATGCGCGAGGAGCCGTTAGCCAAGCACAACAACGCCATGATTTGTGCTTGCATGTCGGTTGGGAAAAGCGGGTAGGGATCGGTCACGATATCGGCCGCGTGGATGCGCCCATTAGCACGTGAGGCGCGCAGGCCGTGTTCGGTATCTTCGACTTTCACACCCACCTGTTCGAGTAATTCAATGACGGATTCTAACGTGTCGCGCCGCCCGTCTATCAACTCAAGCTCGCCGCCTGTCATTGCGGCAGCGCAGAGGTAGGTACCGGTTTCGATGCGGTCGGCAATCACGCGGTAATCGGTGCCTGAGAGCGCTGATACGCCACGGATGGTGAGGGTGGACGTGCCAAGCCCTGAAATATCTGCGCCCATCGAGATGAGCATTTCGGCAAGGTCGGTAATTTCGGGCTCGCGCGCGGCATTGTGAATGGTAGTGGTGCCGCTGGCCAGTGTGGCAGCCATGAGCGCATTTTCGGTGGCGCCTACCGACACCATGTGGAAATGAATCTCGCCACCCACCAGCCCGCCATCGGGTGCTGTGGCTTCGACATACCCATCCGTTAAGGTGATGTTCGCGCCCAGTGCTTCGAGCGCAGCAAGATGCATATCGACAGGGCGCGAACCAATAGCGCACCCGCCAGGAAGCGACACGCGGGCGTGGCCCGTGCGCGCAAGTATGGGGCCAAGCACCAGTACGGAAGCGCGCATGGTACGCACTAAATCATACGGCGCGGTATCGTTGGTGATAGTTTCGGCATGCAGCGTGAGTTCGCGGCTGAAATGGCGAGGGCCCGCAGAGTTAGAAAATAGGGCACCTGGTGGGGTAAGCGAGGTATCGCGCATCGAAAGCTGCGAGCCGTGCTGAGCGAGCAGCTTGGCCATGGTGGTGATATCGGCAAGGTAAGGCACGTTTGACAGCGTTACTTTTTCGTGCGTGAGCAGGGTAGCCGCCATAAGAGGCAGCGCCGCGTTTTTAGCGCCGCCGATAACGATTTGGCCATAAAGAGGCGCACCACCTGTGATACGAAGTTTTTGCATTGCCCGTCTTTGTTTTTATTTGAATGCGAGGATGTAGCGCAAAAGGAGGGTTTTGCAACCATAAACAGCGAGAATGCAGGGGTATATTAGCGAGAACGGGTCGTTTACATCTCTGCTTTGTACGCGCTTTCGGTGAGAATTTTCAATCTGTAATCTTCTGGCTTCAGGCGGGCAAAGCGTGGGTCTGAGAACTCGGAAGGCGCGGAGATAGGCTCCAGCGTCAAATAAAAAAGTTTTTCGCCAACTGTAAATTTTGTGGGGTTGAAATCACCTGTAGGAGTAAATTCGATGCTCTGTGTGGCGTGCTGCGTCTTTACATCGAACTGTTGGAATCGCTCGGGAAGTGTTGTGCTTCCTGCCACGCGCTCGCCTGCATAGCGAATGGAAAAATCTTCGAAATGAATCCATGCGCCCAGAGCAAAAGGCACAGTATCATCATAAAGAGGTGGCATGAGGCATTCACTCTTTGAATCGTTAGCTTTGGTGACGTAAGCGGTTTTGATAATGCTAAACTGACCTGTTTCTAAATCATTCCCCTTTGGAACGCTTACGCGCTTTAGCCTGTAGGTGACATTACCCACAGAAAAACGTGTGCAACGGTTTGCAATATTCCAGTCCTGTACTTCGGTGCGTGCTGTTCCATCATTCACTTCGAAAGCATAATAATCGACCATTGTATGTTTTGTATCGCTGTACATAGAATGCTTCCCGATGAAGCGAATCTTAAAATCGGGAAACGCAATCCATATATTTTTTTGATAGATTTCTGGACGCGCATTATAGGCCACAAAATCATAGCGTGCATAGGCACTTGGTATCTGAAATATACAGAGGGAGGATAGAGCAAAAAATATACTAATAAGTTTCATGTGTTTTCCTTTTTAAGGAACGGAGACATTTTTATTAGGCAAAAATCTTATCAGCGTTGATTGGTTTTCATTACAACTTCATCCATCAGCGTATCGTAGCGCTCTTTTGTAAGCACAGCCAGCTGGTTGCGACCAAGGATTGTAGACAGAGTGCCTTTATCATTAGGTAGCAAACTGCTATGCAATTCTAAGAAGAATTCCTGCCCCTTAGCCGTAAATGTGATGGCTGCTGCTTCGCCCGTTGAATACCATTCAACCCGCTGGGTTGAAGTATCATCACGCACATCAAAGAGTTGAATTTCTCGCTTCATGCCATGAGATTCGAACGATTGTATGCCTGCATACCGCAGGATGAAATCGGGGAAATATATGCACGTATAGGGATTGGCATTAAAGGTGATAATGGCGTTATAGGGCACCTGCTCGCTTTCGTTCGTGCAAGTGAAGGCGTGCGATGAAGAGGGTGTTGTCATGAAGCCCACCATAGATAAAAATACGCATACATAATACGTTCGCAGCATGATTATATCAATATTCCTGCGTAGATTTAACGTGCATACATTGCCTGTTTGAGTGCGTTGAAGGTGCTTTCGGTGAGAATGACCAACTGATAATCGCCAAGTGCCTGACCAATATCGCGCGGGTCTGAGGCGTTGCGCGGGAGCATGGTGCGCTGTAGTTCAAGATAGAAGTTTTTTGCGCCTACGGCAAATTTCGCAGGCCCAATATCGCCTGTGCCTGCACTCCACTCAATACGTTGCATGCCTTGCGAGGTGTTCACATCGAATTGCTGGAAACGCATGGTGATGGTGATACGACCCGAAGGTTCCACCACGCGCTCGCCCACATAGCGCAGGCTAAAATCTTCGAATATCAGCCATGCATCGGGGGTGAAGTTGCTGATGGTATCATACATATTTTTCCCCGAATCTTGTGCATAGGCAGGTGCAACACTTAAAAAACTGGCAAGCAGCATTGCGAGAAAACGCATCATGCTTTTTTCTTTTCGACACTTGGGAGGGTTACGCCTGTTTGATGCATGTATTTTCCTTTGCGGTCAGCATACGAAATTTCGCATTCCGATGCACCGCGGAAGAACAGGAACTGGCACGCACCTTCATTCGCGTAGATTTTTGCGGGCAGCGGGGTGGTGTTAGAAAATTCTAGGGTGACATGCCCTTCCCACTCGGGTTCGAGTGGGGTGACATTGACGATGATGCCGCAGCGCGCATAGGTGGATTTGCCGACACACACCACCAATACATCGCGCGGGATGCGGAAATATTCGACGGTACGTGCAAGCACAAATGAATTGGGCGGAATGATGCAGACATCGGTTTCGCGGTCGACAAATCCTTTGGGTGAGAATTCTTTGGGGTCGATGGTAGCCGAATCGATGTTGGTGAAAATCTTGAATTCGCGCGATACGCGTGCATCGTAGCCATAGGAGGATAGCCCATACGAAATCACGCCTTCGCGGGTGAGTTTTTCGCAGAAGGGTTCAATCATACCATTCTCGTGTGCTTGTTCGCGAATCCAGTGATCGGGCATTATGGACATAGTGATTTCCTTGTGTTGCGTCTCGTTTTTACGAATAATCAAGCCAACTGCAAAGCAAAAAGCCTTTAGCGTACACAGCCAATATTGGCGCTGTTAAGGCGGGCAGCAATAGTGCTGGCTAAGTTACGCTGTGATGTGGTGGGGCGGGCTGCGCTGCGTTCGGTGGGGGCAGGCAGTGCTGCCGCAAGCAGAGCGGATTCATAGGGTGATAGCCTGCTTGCGGGTTTGCCGAATGCGCGTTGCGCAGCTTCTTCGATGCCGAAAACGCCTTCGCCCCACTGCGCAGTGTTGAGATAGATTTCCAGAATGCGGCGCTTGGATAAGGTGAGGTCTATCCACAGCGCAATCGGCGCTTCAAGCACTTTGCGCAGCCATGAGCGCCCATTCCACAAAAACAGATTTTTGGCTGTTTGCATGGTGATGGTGGATGCCCCATGCGTGACGCGCCCTGCGCGCTCGTTGCGCTTGTAGGCAGCTTGGGCTGCGCTCCAATCGATGCCGTGATGGGTGCAGAACCGTGCATCTTCAGAGGCAACTACGGCGCGCAGCATGTTGGGGGAAATAGAGGAAATTGGCACCCACTTGCGCTGCATTCCATCGCCACGCAGCGCACTTTGTAGCATGACGAACGATACGGGCGGAATCACTGCAAAACAGAGCGTCAGCACCATCACGGAGGCGGCGAGGGTGAGCAGCATGCGGATGAGAAAGGTGAAAAACATGATATCCTTAAGAGATGAAAACAATTAATTTGGCAAGCGCTCTATAAAAAACAATAGCTTAGCTGTTAGTAAAATTGTAATACACGCGTGGTATAGTCGAATCATGGCTGAAAGAGAAACAGGAAGCGGATTGCAGCGAAGGCTGGCATTTGTGGCCGTGGATAGCACCACGGGCGCGGTGATGGGGCGCCCACAGAATCCTACCACACCGATTGCTCCTGCATCGCTTACCAAGCTGATGACGACCTATGAATTATTTGCAGCACTTAAAGAGGGCCGCGCCTCGTGGGATGATAGGATTCCCGTGACCCAGCATTCGATGCAGCAAACAGGCAGGCATGGCGGTCGGCTTATTTATGGTAACAGGGATGATACGATTTCAATGCAAGAAGCGCTAGGGGGAATGTTGGTGCGCTCGGCAAATGATGCTGCGATTGCGGTGGGAAAATATATAGCGCGCACAGAGAATCCAACGCTGGATGATGCGGCGGCAGACAGAGCATTCGTGGAGCGGATGAATACGCGTGCTGCAGCACTTGGTATGCACCAGACCCGTTTTGTGGATGCAAGCGGATTACCACGCGGCGAGGGCAGGGAGCGCAGAGATACGGTAAGCACGGCGTGTGACATGGCAACGCTTGGGCTTGCACTGAAACATCATTTTCCAGAAACTGTATTTCAATCGGCTTTGAGTACGGAGCGCTTTAATTTCCGTAATTTCTGGGAACGTGAAAAAGGCTCGAACCTGCAAGGTGCTTCGGTTCCGGGAGCTACTGTTGATGTGAAGAAAACGGGCTATGTGGAAACGGGTGGGTATTCTGTGGTTGCTTCTGCAGCAAGGCAAAATCAGGAAGTGCTGGCAGTGCAGATAGGCGGAACTACAGCTGAGATGAGGGATAATGCGTGGAGTACCAATGTGAGAGATGCACTCAGCGCTACGCGCACTGTGGCGTGGAGCAGGGTGTGTGGCCCCACAGGTGGTGTTCCAACGCAAGGTGCGCCTGTAGCAGCTGCACCGCGATATCCTGTGGTGGATGTTCCCGAAACGCAATTAGCAAACTCACCTGTTGCGCCTGCGCCAACCCCAGCGACACAAACCGATTCTTCTAATACCAGAGATTCTGCCGAGCGCTAGCGCCCGCGTCCGCCGCCGCCAGAGGTACCGGCAAAACGGTTCCACCGATCGGACGCCATGCGTTTTTTACCGTTTAGGCGGTTGCGTACCTCTTGCAGTTTTGCACTCCAGACGACTTCGCCATCTGCATCGGTAGGAAGTGCGGCTTCGCGAAGTTCTGCATCGCGTTCGCGCTCAATGCGTTGACTGTCTTCGTGGAAATCGGCCTGAATATTGACACGTATATCGCGCTTGTTACGAGCGACAATCGCAGCTTTTTTCTTCTCTTTATGACTGGGATGGTTGTCTTTATGCGCCATCAGCTTTCCGCCTTCGCAGCTATCTGCCCTTTACGCCGCAGCAGATTGGCCTTTAGCGAGGCGGCCTGCTTTGCCCGACGCTCCGCCGCGTGTTCGGCCCCAATTGCAGTGAGCTTGGGACGTGTGGGCGAGGCCTTCTTTTTCTTCGGATAGGGCGCAGAGCCTGCGGATATGTCTGAGTTTGTCATAATAACAGCCTAGCACAAATCGCCACTTGCGTGCAAGAAAGCCTTGTGGCATGGTGCGCCGCACTTTTTAGGGTATGCTGGTGTAGCTCAGTGGTAGAGCACGTCATTGGTAATGACGGGGTCGGAAGTTCGATTCTTCTCATCAGCACCACCCTTCGCCTTCAGCTTTGGGTGGCTTACGCCATGCGAAGGCGATTTTAAGCGTAGGAGTGTGCTTCGAAGCTCCCAAAGGGAGCGAAGAAGGGCTGTTGCAGCATCTTATTTCCCCAATACATCACCGCGCGTGCCTCCCACAATCGCCAGCGCTTCTTCAATCAGTTCTTTAGGAACCTGCAATTCTTCCATGGCGGATTTGAGGTGCTGGGCTACGCGGTCGAAGTGGATGTCGCTTAGCCCTTGCGATACGGAATGTGCATGTGCGGCGCGCATGGTTTTGCCAGTGTAGTGATTCGGCCCACCAAACGCATAAGTGACAAACGCCGATTGGCTAAGGCGCAATGTCTCGACGTCGCTATTTTCAAAAAAAGGGGCAAGCAATGCATCGTCTAGAATTTTGTCATACATTTTGATGACTGTGGCAGTAACGGCGTTCTTGCCACCAATGCGCTCGAATAATGTTGCGTGCATGGATAGTCCCCTGTTTTCCTGAAATATGTGCGTTAGGTCTCTTTGATTTTGCGGTAGAAGGTGGATTTGGCAATGCCAAGAATATCGGAGGCGCGGGTGATATTACCCTCGAAATGCGTAAGTGCGGTGTGCAGTGTTTCGCGCTCGATTTCTTCCATGGTTTTGAAGCTGCCATCAAGGTGGCGCATGTTGATAAGCAGCGCGCCTGCGGAACGTGCCTCGGGTGCCGTATGCGTGGCACTGGATTCATGAATATGCTCGAGAATATTGCGATCGATGATATCGGTATCCGAAAGCACCAGTGCGCGGTGAATGAGTCCTTCCAATTCACGCACATTGCCGAGCCATGGATTGAGGGTAAGGTATTCTTTTGCATCTGTAGAAAGTGATTTGAACGGCAGCCTGTCGGAGGTTGCAATATGCCGCATAAAATATTCTGCCAGAGGCAATATATCCTGACGGCGCTCGCGCAACGGCGCTAATGTGATGCGAAGCACGTTGAGACGGAAATACAAATCCTCACGGAAGCGGCCTGATTTTATATCCTGCATGACATCGCGCTCGGTGGCGGTGATGATGCGCACATTCACTTTCACGGGACGCCCACCTGCAAGTGGTTCAATTTCTTTTTGCTGCAACACACGCAGCAGGCGTACCTGTACATCGGCGGGAAGCTCGGTGATATCATCGAGAAACAGGGTTCCTCCCTCGGCTGCACGGATTTTTCCGACAGCACGGCTTGTGTTTACTGTATGGGCGGCATATTCATCGCCAAATAAAATCTGCTCGATATGCTGCGATAAGGCATTGCAGTTGATTGCAATAAACGGCGCGTTCGCACGCTTACTTTCGCCATGAATGGTGCGGGCGAATAATTCTTTGCCCACCCCTGTTTCGCCCATGAGCAACACAGGCACATCGCTTGCTGCTGCTCTGCGCCCATAGCCGACAGCATGGACTAGCCCCGCATTATAGCCCACTAAA
>JAIXZB010000196.1 GCA_027489915.1 Rickettsiales bacterium
ATTGTGCCGATTGAAACACGTGATGGCGTGGTGAGTGCGGATGGGTGTATCCGTGCAACATCGACACCTCCGGATTTGGCGAAGCTTGACCCCGTGTTTGATGTGTATGGCACGATTACGGCAGGCACTTCGAGCCCACTCACCGATGGTGCGGCGGCGGTTATTGTGGCGAGTGAGTCTTATGCCAAGAAGCACAATTTGCCGATGCTGGCGCGCATTAAAAGTGTGGCGGTGGTGGGGTTGGATCCTGCGGTGATGGGGCTTGGGCCAATTGCTGCAAGCCAGCTTGCGATGCAGCGTGCGGGCATTACGCCTAAGGATATTTCTGTTGCAGAAATAAATGAGGCGTTTGCGGCGCAATCGATTCCGTGTGTGAGTGAGCTTGGGCTGGATAGCGCCGTTGTGAATACTGAAGGTGGGGCGATTGCGCTTGGGCATCCACTCGGTGCATCGGGTGCGCGCATTACAGGAAAAGCGGCAACATTGCTGCACCGCGGCAAAGGCAAATATGCACTTGCGAGTGCGTGTATTGGAGGTGGTATGGGCATTGCGACGGTGTTGGAGAAAATTTAATGAGTAAAAGGTTTCTCATTTGGTGGTTGGAGGCATTTGGTTACGTGCCTAAACGCCGTGAGCTGATTGGGGTTGCTGTATTGCTTTGTGCGGTGAGTTTGTTTTTTTGGATGGTGACGCAGTCTTTGGTTGCGGTTGCGATGATAGTTATTGTTCTGGCTGTTGTGACGTATGTTATCGTTGCTATGTATTCTCAGCCACTGGATGGTATTGAAGAAGATTTTATGCAAGATAACAAAGAGCAAGAGCGCAAACGCATTGAGGCCATGTATGATAGTTAGGGCAAGTTGTTTGATGGTGCTTTTTATGTGCATTGGTAGCGCTGCGTTTGCACAGCAAGTGCCTGATGTGTGGCTTGGGTGTAAAAAGAATGCAGATTGCTCGATGGTGCAATCGGTGTGCGGTGCGGGGATGCTTCCGGTGAATATTGGAAGTAAGAAAAAGCTTCAGGAGCATGTTGCGCATATTGCTACGATGGTTAAATGCGCCAAGCCTAATAAACCAGTGCTATCGAAACCTGAGTGCATGGATGCACAATGTGTGGTGAAGGTTCCTGCGGCGCCTGCGCCAAAAGCGCCTCCTGCTCGCGCTCCGAAAGAGTCTAATGAGAAGAATGGTCCAAAGATTATTCGGTATGGTGCGGGAAGAGTAATTTAGGGCTTGATAGAAGAGGATGATGGTGATGCAGATTCAGAAAATTGCGGTGCTTGGTTCGGGGGTGATGGGCTCTGGCATTGCGGCACTGTGTGCGAATGCGGGGCTTGATGTTATTTTGATGGATATTGTGCCGGAAGGTGCAAGTGAGAGAAATGCACTTGCGAAGGGTGCAATTGAAAAACAGCTTAAAGGTGGCGCGCCTGGATTTACGATTGCTGCGAATGCAAAGCGTGTGCGGCCAGCGAATTTTGAGGATGATTTGGCGCTGCTTGCGGAGTGTGACTGGATTATTGAAGCGGTACTTGAGCGCATTGATGTGAAGCACAAGGTGTATAAGCAAGTTGAGAGCGTGCGTAAGGATGGTTCGATTGTATCGAGTAATACTTCGACGTTGCCACTTCATGTGCTGACCGAAGGTATGGGTGCGCGATTTGAGGCGGATTTCTGCATTGCGCATTTTTTCAACCCGCCGCGCTTTATGCGGTTGCTTGAATTGTTGCCTTCGCCTTCGATGGACAAAGCGCGTTTTGCAGCGCTTTCTGATTTTACTGACCGTGTGCTTGGTAAGGCGAATGTGTTGTGTAAGGACACGCCCGGGTTTTTAGCCAACCGCATTGGCGTGTATTGGATGCTGGCAGGGTTAACGCAAGCGATTGATTTGGGTATAACGGTTGAAGAAGCCGATGCGGTGATGGGCAAGCCGCTTGGTATTCCGAAGACGGGTATGTTTGGGCTGTATGATTTGATTGGTATTGATTTGATGCCGCTGATTGCGAAGGCGATGCTGGATACGTTGCCTGAGGGCGATGCGTTTCGCTCGCTTTATAAGCAGCCAGAGCTTGTGACGAAGATGATTGCGGATGGCTACACGGGACGTAAAGGCAAGGGCGGATTTTACCGCATGGTGGTGGGTACGGATGGCAAGAAAACCAAAGAGGTCATTAACTTCAAAACAGGCGAATATGCGCCAGAGAAAAAAGCCAAGCTTGAGAGTGTGGATGCAGCAAAAGCAGGTTTGGCCGCGTTGTTTATGCACCCTGATATTGGTGGGAAATATGCAGCTTCGGTGATGGGAAAAACCCTGCATTATGCTGCGAGTTTGATTCCTGAAATTTCGGACGATATGCAATCCATCGATGAAGCGATGGTGTATGGGTATAGCTGGAAATATGGGCCGTTTGAGTTGATTGACCGCATGGCGGCTGGCGGCAAATCGGGCACAGAGAATTTTGCGTTTTTGTGTACGCAGCTTGGGCTTGATGTGCCTAAGATTATTTCAGAGGCGATGGGCAAAAGCTTGTACCGCGAAGAGGCGGGTAGGCGCGAGGCGTTTGCGATTGGCGGGAAGTTTGCGCCTGTGCGGATGCCCGAGGGATCGCTCATGCTGGCGGATGTGAAGCGCGGGCAAAAGCCTGTCGCGAAAAACCCAAGTGCCCAATTATGGGATTTGGGGGATGGGATTGCATGCATGGAGCTGACCAGCAAGCAAAACACGTTTGACCCTGAGAATTTGAAATTTGTGATGGAAACTACCGAGCGCGTGAAGCGCGATTTTCGTGGGTTGGTGATTGGCACGGACGC
The DNA here is from genome assembly GCA_027489915.1 of Rickettsiales bacterium. Lineage (GTDB taxonomy): Bacteria > Pseudomonadota > Alphaproteobacteria > Rickettsiales > UBA3002 > JAIXZB01. The sequence goes on from JAIXZB010000196.1 coordinate 2,812, forward strand.
GGAGCATTTTTCGTTTGGGGCGAATATTGGATTTTTCTTGCTGGCGGCGAACAGTCATAGCTGGTGGGCGATATCGGATATGGTAACGCAAGGCCAGCAGGCGTTTATGGGACTGAAATATGCACCGTTTCCGGTGGTGTCGTCGCTTTCGGGTATGGCGCTTGGGGGTGGATGTGAATTGCAGCTGCATGTGGATGCCGTGTTGGCACATGCGGAATCGTACCCCGGTTTGGTAGAGGCGGGGATTGGCGTGATTCCTGGCTGGGGTGGTTGTAAGGAATTGCTCTGGCGCCAAGCAGCGCGCGGTGCGGCTGCGGCCAAAGCGATTGCAAAAGGCGAGAAGCCTGCGACGTTGTCGGCCAGTGGTCCGATGCCTGCGATTTCAAAAGTGTTTGAATATATTTCGATGGCGAAGGTGGCAGGCAGTGCTGAGGATGCACGCGAGATGGGAATTTTGAATGAGAAGAGCCTGATTGTGATGAACCGTAGGCGTGTGCTTTCGGAGGCGAAAGCGCATTGTATTGCACTTGCGAAAGATTATGCTGCGCCGCAAAAAACAACACTGCGTCTGCCTGGAGAAACAGGGTTTGTGGCGCTGAAGCTGGCTATAGATAATTTTGCCGCCAGTGGCAAGGCACTGCCGCATGATGTGGTGGTGAGCGAGGCGCTGGCACGTGTGCTGACGGGAGGTGACACCGACATTACGCAGGAAGTGAGCGAGGAAGATATTTTGAAGCTGGAGCATGATATGTTCATGCAGCTTACGAAAACGGAAGGCACTCGCCTGCGTATTGCGCATATGCTGGAGACGAGTAAACCTCTTAGGAATTAATGGAACGCACTGGATAGCCGCATAAGCGGCGATGACGATTAGGGAGAATACGATGCCTACATATACTGCGCCGATTCGGGATTTTCAGTTTTTGATTGATGAGTTTTTGGAGCTTGAGCGTTTTGATGATGTGCCGGGCTTTGCTGCAGCGCGGGAGCTGATGAACCCGCTGCTTGAGGGAGCTGCGCAGTTGTGCGAGGAAGTGCTGCAACCGCTGAATGTGGTGGGAGATAGGCAAGGCTTAAAATACGATAAAGGAACGGTGAGCACACCTGAGGGGTTTAAGGAAGCGTACAAGGCTTACACGGAAGGTGGGTGGAGCACGCTTACATGGCCGAGCGAATTTGGTGGGCAGGAGCTGCCTGAGTTTTTGAATATGCCTATGCTGGAGATGGTGTGTTCGGCGAACCTTGCATTTGGTTTAACGCCGGGGCTGACGCACGGGGCGATTTCGGCGCTTTTGCAACATGGCTCGCAGGAGTTGAAAGAGCAGTATTTGCCGAAGCTGATTTCGGGCGAGTGGTCGGGTGTGATGTGCTTGACGGAACCTGTGGCGGGAACCGATTTGGGGTTACTGAAAACACGGGCAACGCCGCGCGATGATGGAAGTTATGCGATTGAGGGGAATAAGATTTTTATTTCTTCAGGCGAGCATGACATGGCGGAGAATATTATTCATTTAGTGTTGGCGCGGTTGCCAGATGCTCCGAAGGGGGTGAAAGGGATTTCGCTGTTTGTGGTGCCGAAGGTGATGACGGATGGATCGCGCAATGCGTTTTCATGCGCGGGGATTGAGCATAAGATGGGGATTCATGCATCGCCTACCTGTGTGATGAATTATGATGGTGCGGTGGGGTGGCTGGTGGGTGAGAAGCACCGTGGTTTGAGTGCGATGTTCACGATGATGAATGCGGCGCGGTTATATGTTGGCGTGCAGGGGCTTGGGGTTGCTGAGGCGGCGTATCAGAATGCGCTCGTCTATGCGAAAGACCGTTTGCAGGGCCGCGCGCTGACGGGGGCGCAACAGCCAGAGAAGCCTGCTGATCCCATCACGGTGCATCCCGATGTGCGGCGTATGCTTTACAGCATGAAGGCGATGATTGAACCGGCGCGGGCGCTGGTGATGCAAGTGGCACTGGCGCTGGATGTGGCGCACCGCCACCCAGACTCAGCCAAGCGCAAAGAGGCAGATGATTTTGTGCAGCTTATGACGCCGATTCTGAAGGCGACGCTGACTGATATGGGATTCGATGTGGCATCGACCGCGATGCAGTGTTTTGGCGGATACGGCTATATTGAAGAATATGGTGCGAGCCAATACCTGCGGGATGCGCGGATTGCGATGATTTATGAAGGCACGAACGGGATTCAGGCGATGGATCTGGTGGGGCGCAAGCTGGCTACGGGAACGGGTGAGTATTTGCGCCGTTTCTTTGCGCCAGTGGAAGAATTTATTGCCGCGAATGAGGGTGATAAGGCGATGAAGGAGTTCATTGACCCACTCAAGAAGCATGTGAAAGTGCTGCAGCAGGCAACGCTGTGGATTGGCGCTATGGGTGCAGTGAACCCCAACCATGCGGGTGCGGGTGCGGTGGAATATCAGAAGTTATTTGCGCTGGTTGCATTTGCATTTATTTGGGCAAAACAGGCGAAAATTGCGCTTGCTAAACAGAATGCGGAGCCGGAATTTTATGGACCAAAACTGGCAACGGCGCGGTTTTTCTTTGCTAAGGTGCTACCGCAGACATTTTCGCTTCTGGCGAGCATTACGGCGGGGGCAGACCCTGTGATGGCGAAAGCTGAATTTTAAGTAATATCAGTGCATTATTGTTGAATGGCCGTTTTGTTTTCAACGGTCATGAAACTGTCATATTTTCGGCGTATAAGATTAAAGGTATGCATGGAGCATGATTATGTTTGGTAATTTTCGATTTCAAATTCCTGGTTTTGGTAATGTGAGCTTTGATGACCGCCGTGGTATTGGATTTCGTGGCCATGGGGTGAGTGGCAATTTCCCTGTACGTGGCTTGTTTGGTGGGCATGGTGGTGGCTGGGGCCGTGACTATGGAGTGGGTGGCGGTGAGTTGGTTGGCCCATATCCTAATGAAGCTATGGCGCGCGCATACGGACGTGCAGAGGGAGCGATGCCTTATCGTCAGCGTTTAAGAGAACAGTATTATGGTGAAGGTGTGGTGCGTGAGGGATATGCGCCAGTGCCTCGTGGGCATGGGTATTTGCCGCCAGCGCCGCGTGAATATGCTGAGCGTTATGATCCGCGTGCGCAGCAATGGGAGCGGGCACCACAACAGCCGCCGCATGCGCAGGGTGCACCTATGGATATTCGCCCGCCTGCACAGCAACATCCGCGGTCACTTGCGCCGCAACAGCAGACGCAACCTGCGAGAGAGCCAACAGCGGCGGAGCTTGCGGCATTGCAGAAAGAATTGTGTAAATTGCCCAAAGCTCTGGTGCATGTGATGCAGATGCAGCTTGAGGGTGCAGGGTTTGGTGCGCTCAGCGATGCACAGAAATATTCGAAAGTGGACGGGGTTGCAGGGCCGCTTACGGCGCGTGGGTTTTTTGATTATGCGCAATCGCGCGGGCTAAACCCTAACGATGTGCAGGCAAGTTTGCGTCAGTTGCGGGCAGAATCGGCGCAGCAAAGCGGGGTTCGTGGTGGGCAGCCTGTTGAGCGTTCGGAGGCTGCGCAGCCTAACATGTTTGCACGCAATGGTGACGCTGCAATACGTTTGATGGAAATGCGTGATAATAATAGCCGCTAGCGCTATTTGCCTTGTTGGGTAGGGGTATCCCTTTTTGTATCTGCAATAATTATTACTGAAACCTTAACGCAATGGTCACATTTGCTTAACGGAATTGTAATACTCTTCTGTCATAACCAGTGATGTATTGTTGTTTTCGCATTCCGCGTAGGCAGCTCGGCACCACAAAATAATAAAGTTTCTAGGAGAGAATCATGGCTGACGATATTAATGAAAATGAAAAAGCAGCGGTTGCAGCGTTTGTTGATGCGTGCAGAGAAGCAGGTGTTCCTGTGTCGCGTGCGATGAGTTCGCGTGCAGACTTGGTAAATATCTGCCGCGCTTCGGGTACCAACCCTGATGAAATTCAAGCATTACGGGTACAAGTA
>JAIXZB010000152.1 GCA_027489915.1 Rickettsiales bacterium
GATGGGGCTGTATGGGTTGGAACTGCGGTGAGTGTATCCGCAGAAGCATTTCAGTTTTGGCGTCAGTTGGCTGCTGCAGGGTTGGTTGAAGGAACGTATTCGGGACTGGCAGGTCCAGCAACTCCGGCTGCTGGGCAAGACCATGTGTTTGGTGTGAATTCGCCTGTTGGAAAAATGAGTAATTCAGGTTGGGGTGTGAGTGGCCTAGGTGTGTGGGGAGGTGATCCCGTCAATTATGGCATGGATTATGGAAATGCCATTTTCTTTGGAGCACGGAATGTTGGCTTTATGGCAGCCTATGGTATGCGGGCGGAAGAAGTGTGGAATATTGACACCAAGCTGGATGACGGGAAGCCTGCGCGCGGTAAAGTGACTACGCAAAACTGGGATGTGTGCACTACATCTGCGACTCAAACGGACTTAAATGGTGAGTACGCGCTTACCTTTACGCCACTTGATTGTTCTCCTGTATTTTTAAAAGCGTTTTAGAGTGTTTCGCCGAAGGCGGCATTGAGCAGGGTTTTGGTGTAGTCGGTTTCGGGCTTGGCGTAGAGCGTTTCGGCGCTGCCAGATTCGATGACTTTGCCTTTTTGCATGACCATGACGTTGTGTGACAGGGCGCGGATGACGCGTAAATCATGGCTGATGAGCAGGTAACTTACACCCATTTCGCGTTGGAAGCGGGCGAGCAGTTCGAGCACTTGTGCTTGCACCGACATATCGAGCGCGCTGGTGGGTTCATCGAGCATCACCAGTTTGGGGCGCAGAATCATGGCGCGTGCGATGGCGATGCGCTGACGCTGGCCGCCAGAGAATTCGTGTGGGTAGCGCCAGCTCATGGCGGGATCGAGCCCGACTTGGGTGAGGATTTCGCCGACATGCGCGCGGGCATCGCGGCGGGCAATATCGGGGCGGTGAATGAATAATCCTTCGGCGATGATATCGCCGATATTCATGCGCGGGTTAAGGCTGGAGAAGGGATCCTGGAAAACGATTTGCATGTCTTTGCGCAGAGGCTTCATTTCGGCGCGGCTTAGGGTATCGATACGGTTGCCCATGTAGAGAATGGGGCCCGTGCTATGCACCAGTTTGAGCAGCGCAAATGCTAGGGTAGATTTGCCTGAGCCTGATTCGCCAACGATGCCCAAGGTTTCGCCTTCGCGAATGGTGAGGCTGATACCATCGACCGCTTTGACATGGCCAATCGTGCGGCGAAGGAAGCTCGATTTAATGGGAAAATGGACCGCTAAATTTTCGGTGATGATGACGGGAGAGGCGTTTTGCGGGATATGGGTAAGTGCCGTGTTGGGTAGAGCGTTGATGAGTGTTTTGGTGTAGGGATGGGTGGGGTGTGTGAACAGGGTTTTGGTATCGTTCTGTTCGACAATTTCGCCCTGCTGCATGACCAGCACGCGGTCGGCCACTTTGCGCACTACGGGCAGATCGTGCGTGATGAGCAGGATGCCCATGCGGTAGGTGGCTTGCAGTTCTTTGAGCAGTTTTAATATCTGTTTTTGCAGTGTGACATCAAGTGCGGTGGTGGGTTCATCGCAGATAAGCAGATCGGGTGTGTTGGCCATGGCCATGGCAATCATCACCCGTTGGCGTTCGCCCCCGCTTAGGTGATGGGGGTAGGCATCGAGCCTGTCATGCAGGCGGGTGAGGCCGACCATATCGAGGAGTTCATGCAAACGTTTTTCGGCCTGCGCATCGCTTGAGGGATTGTGGATGCGGAAGGATTCGATGATCTGGCGGCCAATGGTGTGCAGCGGGTTGAGCGCGGTCATGGGTTCTTGGAACACCATGGCAATGCGGTTGCCGCGCAGGCGTTTTAAGCGGCTACTGGCGCGTAACTCTTGACCGTTGAAGGTGATGGAGCCAGTGGTGGTGGCTTCCGTTGGTTCCAGCCCTAAAATGGACAGCGCGGTGAGGGATTTGCCCGAGCCTGATTCGCCAACCAGTGCGACGAGTTCGCCTGCGCCTACGGTGAAGGAAATATTTTTGACCACAGGTGGGCGGGTGCCCGCATCGCCAAAGGCGAGGGTGAGGTTTTGGACGGAGAGTAAAGATGTGTCTGACATGGTTATACTCTCCCCTGACCGATTTTGCGGGGGTTGAAGGCGTCGCGCACGCCTTCGCCGATGAAGATGAGAAGGGAGAGAAGCAGGGCGAGAACGAAAAATCCAGTGAGGCCGAGCCATGGGGATTGCGGGTTGTTTTTGCCTTGCTGCAGTAATTCACCCAGCGAAGGCGAGCCACTGGGTAGGCCGAAACCTAAGAAATCGAGCGATGCTAGTGTGGTGATGGCGGCGGTGATGAGGAAGGGTACGAAGGTGAATACAGGCACCAATGCATTGGGCAGTACGTGGCGGAAAATAATGGTGCGCTCGGGCACGCCGAGTGCGATTGCGGCGCGCACATAATCGAAGTTGCGGGCGCGTAAGAATTCGGCGCGCACGACATCGACCAGTGCCATCCATTTGAACAGCAGCATGAGGATGAGTATCCACCAGAAACTAGGCACGACAATGGAGGATAGGATGATGAGCAGGTAGAGCATGGGCACACTCGCCCACATTTCGATGAAGCGCTGGAACAGCAAATCGAACCAGCCACCATAATAGCCTTGCACGGCGCCGAGCGCGATGCCGATGATGCTTGAGAAGGTGACAAGCACCAGCCCGAAAATGAGCGATAGTCGGAAGCCATAAATGACGCGCGCTAGTACGTCGCGTCCCTGATCGTCGGTTCCAAGCCAGTGGTCGGCGGTGGGTTTGAAGGGCGCGCGCTGGGCTGAGAAATCTACCGTGTTAAAGCGGTACGGGAATATCGGCATTTTCATCCAGCCATGCTGCTCGATTTCGTTTATAATCCACGGGTCGGAATAATCCGCTTCGCTCTCTAACACGCCGCCGAATGTATCTTTTTCGGTGTAGGTGAAGAGGATGGGGAATTTGAGCGCGCCTTTGTAGCTGATGATGATGGGTTTGTTATTGGCGATGAGTTCGGCCACCAAGCTGAATGCAAACAGGATGAGTAAAATCCAAAAGCTTACGCGCGCGCGTTTGTTGCGGTTGAAAGTGTGGATACGTCTACGCAGCAGGGAGCTGCTAGTTTTTGTGTGGCCTGCATTCGCAGGCAAGAAGGGCGTCTCGCCGCTTCCTCTCGCTTCGCGATTCACTATCCCTCGCTGCGCGGCGCTGCGGTCGCAGCTATTTTCAATGATGGAGGGGTTTTTGTTATTATCCATGCTCATGCCCGCCTCTCGAAATCGATGCGGGGATCAACGAGCATATAGACAATGTCGCCTATGAGTTTGAAGACGAGGCCGATGAGGCTGAAGATGAAGAGTGTGCCGAACATGACGGGGTAGTCGCGGCTGATAGCGGCTTCGAAGCCGAGCAGCCCTAGCCCATCGAGCGAGAAGATGACTTCTATCAGCAAGCTGGAGGTGAAGAGAATACCAAGGAAAGCAGAAGGAAGGCCAGAGATGACAATCAGCATGGCGTTGCGGAATACATGGCGGTAGAGCAGGGTGCGTTCGGTGACGCCTTTGGCACGCGCGGTAAGCACATAATGCTTGCTGAGTTCTTCGATAAAGGAGTTTTTGGTGAGTAGCGTGAGTGAGGCAAAGCCGCCAATGACCATGGCAATGACAGGCAGGGTGATGTGCCAGAAATAATCGATGATTTTGCCGGAGAGTGAGAGGGAATCCCAATTATCGGAGGTGAGGCCGCGCAGGGGAAACCATTGGAAATAGGAGCCGCCTGCAAACAGGATGAGTAGCAGCACCGCGAATAAAAAGGCGGGTAGTGCCTGACCAATGACGATGATGGTGGAGGTCCATGTATCGAAGGCGCTTCCATCGCGCACGGCTTTGCGGATGCCGAGTGGTATGGAGATGAGGTAGACTAAGAGTGTTGTCCAAAGCCCAAGCGAGATGGAGACAGGGAGTTTATCGAGCACTAGGTGGGTGACTTTATCA
>JAIXZB010000087.1 GCA_027489915.1 Rickettsiales bacterium
TATGAAATCCGAGACGAGATCACCCTCGCCATCGCCTCTCATCGTTCCTGTGATTTCTTCATTCTATAGAAGCTCAGAGTTTAGATTGGTGAGCGGTCCAGCTGCTAATTATTTACATTTAGGTGATTTTTCGGAATGTGCCCAGGATGGATATTTTGGATATAGTGAGACTAACGATATTCGTTATTCGAATTTCAACAGACTTATACGAAACCTTACTGGCAAGCCTATAAAGTATATGTATAGTGATTATGGTAGGAGTTATGTTTCGCTTCCAAACGAGGTCTATAAATAGCATATAAGTCCCCTTTTGTTTGACAGGAGCATTCATATAATTGATAATAGCAAATATATGAACACTGCAATCACAGATACTGAAGCCCAACTATTTCACAAAATATCAAGCCATTTAGGGCGTTGTTCGGCTGTTCTTGAGGAGCATTACGTAGCTTCGGGAGTTTCATTGACAGAAGCAAGGGTGTTGTTGGCGCTGGGGGGGGCGGGGATGCTTTCGGGGCGAGAGGTGTGTGGACGTTTGGGGCTGGATGCGGGGTATGTTAGCAGGATGGTGAAGGGGTTTGTGGCGCGGGAGCTGGTGCATAAGCGGGCGTCTGTCACGGATGGGCGGCAGGTGGATTTGGTGCTGACGATTAAAGGGCGCAAGCTGGTGGAGCATTTTAAGGCCTGCGAGCGCGAGGAAGTGGCGAAATTACTTGCGGGCATTTCTGGCCATAAGCGAGTGCAAATGCTGCGCGCGATGGGTGTTATTGAACGCGCGTTAGAAACGCCTGATGCGATGGCGGGGGTGGTGGTTCGGCCACCGAGGACGGGGGATGTGAGTTGGGTGGTGCATCGCCAGGCTGTACTCTACCGAGAGGAGTTTGGCTGGGATGAGCGGTTTGAGGCGCTGCTGCATCATATTGCGGATACGTTTATTACGAAGTTCAAGCCCGCACGGGAGGCGGCGTGGATTGCGGAATATGGCGGCGAGATTGTGGGCTCGATGTTTTTGATTGAACAGGGGCCAGGTGTGGCGCAGTTACGGATGCTGTATGTGGAGCCGCATGCGCGTGGGCTTGGGATTGGCAAACGCCTGCTTGAGAAATCGGTGGCGTTTGCGCAGGCGAAACATTACGGGCTGGTGCGATTATGGACGAACACAGTGTTTTCGCGCGCGGTGGGGATGTATGCGCGTGCGGGATTTACGCTGGTGGAAGAAACCCCGCATAATGAATTTGGCGAGGGGTTGGTGGCGCAGGTGTGGGAGAAGCTGCTTGCATAAAAGTCCCTACGCGTTGCTTCGGTGTACTTTTATGCAGTTATTATAAAGTCACTCCGTGCTCGGCTAAGCCTGTGCGCGGAGTGGGCTTTTGCATGTGATAGAGTAATTGTTTTATGCCAGCGCGTGCTGAGGGGCTTGTGCAGTGACGGGTTGCTGCGGGGAGATGGTGTGAATTTTTGTGCCTGGTTGAGCGGAAGGTGTAGCGGCAATTGTGGGCTGCGGTGCGGCTTGATTGCGTGATTGTTCCCACGGGTTTTTGCTGATGGCTTCGAGTTTGCTGGTGATGATTGGAATGAGGGTGTCATCGCTGGCATCGACGCCTTTTTGGGTGGAGAGGAGCGAGGCCATGGATTGTACGAGTGTTGCGTGTTCGCTAGTGGGGGCGCGATGAATGATGTGGGCGATTGAGTTGCAGACTTCATCCAGCATTCCAAGGCCTTTGATATCGGCATTGATATTGGTGCTAGAGAGCGCATAGGCGCCGTTGGCAACGATTTTAGCGAGGTTGGCATAGAGGTCTATTTTGGCAGAGCCAATCGACTTTTCGACTCGTGTGCGTTTGTTCAGTAGCGCTTCCTGCGCGGATTCGAGCGTGGTGAAGGGCGTGTCTTTATGGTGCGTGAAGCGGGTGGTAAGGGCGTGGCTTGCGCTTTCGCTTAGCTCGCTGTTGATGCGGGTTTGCAGGGCGTGCTCGGCATGTTTGAAGGTGCCTGTTTTATACTGGCCGTTTACTTGTGTTTCATCGAGATAGGCGAGGCCTGCGGTTTTTTCGGTTTGGCCGCTGATGATGCGCAGCAGGTTACTTGCTACACTCATGGTGCCGGTGATGCGCAAGGGGCGTTCGATGAAAAATTCTTTGAGTTTTCCGAGGGTGGTTTGCGGCTCTTCTGGCACTGCATCACACACAGTTTTTTCTTTGGGGGCGATGGCGATGCCTGAAATCATGCCCGTGGTGGTGAAGGCGCCTGCGGCCATTTTATAGTGGTTTGGCCTATCATCGCTTGCGCGTTTTTGATCGTAGCCAGCTTTTATCATGCTAAGGCCGCCTGAGGCCTGCACGAGGTTGTTGAGCGGGATGGGATTTTCGCGCACGAAACGTTCAATGCGGGCGAAGTTGCCGCTTTTTTCGCTTAAACTGCTTAGGATGTGGCGATCTGCTGCGGTTAGTGTTTGGCCATTTTTATCGAGGGTTTCGAGCAAATCTTTGTAAATATAGCCGAGCTGTTTATCGGGGTTTTTTTGGCCCATAACGGCGGTCATAGCGCCTGCTATGGCGAATTTGAGGCCAGCGAAAAAATCGCCCATGCCGTAGCCTTTGCCGCGCATGATGCCTGCGACCATGAGGGCGCAATCGGTGACGAAATGGATGGCGCCTGACACACGTGCGGGCGTGATGGTGGGGGCTTTGTTGGTATCGAATGCAGTTGCGGTTTGGCTTGCTGTGCCTTTGATAATTCCATCGCGCGATAGAAGCGAAAGTAAATCCTGTGCGGTGCCGAATTGTTTGACACGCAAGACGTACGCATCTCCGATTTTATCTGATTCGCTCAGAAAGCCGTGGCTTCTAATCCAATCGGTGATGGTATTTAGCTGGGCTGTGGTTGCGTTTGCTGGAGCGTAAAACAACGCTTCGGGTTTGCTGTGGGGAGCATACACCTCGATAGCGTTGATGGTACTTTCAGGGCTGTTCCATTGATATAACATGGCTCTCCTAGGTTCTGCGCAGACACGCGGAACTTATAGAGTACCCCAGATATGTGACGGTTTCTTGACCGTTTGGGATTTATTTTAGGGTTTGATGATTTTAGCGCCTGAAGGGCTGGTTTCAACCATGGGAGCGATAGCTGGTGCTGCTTCGGTAAGCGGCGCTGTGACGCTGTTTACCGCAGGTGCAGGTTCAATGGCGGGTGCAATAGCATCTTTGATAGCGGGTGCCGCTTCGATTGCAGGGGTGATGCTCTCAGCGGTAGGCGTTGCGGGCGATACGGTGCTGCTTGGAAGCGGAGCGATAGGTGCTGAGGGTGTGGTTGCAGCAGGTGCGCTTATTTCAGGTGTTATGCTTGGTGTTGTTGCTGCGGCTGGAGCTGCAACGGGCGCTGGGGTAACAGGTGCGCTCGTGGTTGGTGCAGGGGTTTCATAGCTTGATTCGGCTGCCTTTGCGGCGCGTGCTTCTGCGGCTGCTTGGCGTTTGGCGCGCGCGCGCGCTGCGGCTTGGGCGGCCGCACGTTTTTTAGCGGCGGATTCCTGTGCAATGGCTGCTTTTTCGGCGCTGGTAAGAGGTGCGGATGCGGCGCCAAATGGAACAGGTGCAGGGGTTGTTGTGTTAATAGGCTGCGCAAATGCTTGTGATGAGAGTGCAGTAGCGGCAAGCAAGGCAAGAACAGAAAAACGCATGTAGAACCCCTGTGGAGATATTGTTGGTATAGCTTTGGCATAATCTTTTTTTAGCGGCGAGTAAAGAGGCGGATGGATGTGGGGATAACCCTGCTTGCGCAAAGTTTAGTGACAGTGATGTAAAAAGTTTTTAAGGCTAACATTTATTTTGTGAGAGAGAATCATTATGGTTTCCCCTGTATATGTTGCGATGGATATGACGGATGCCTTGCAGGTGGAGGCGCTAGCGGTGCAGCTTGCGCCGCATGTGGCGGGAGTGAAGCTGGGGCTTGAGTTTTTTAATGCGCATGGACGTGAGGGTATTGCGCGCATGGCAGGGCAAGGGGTGCCGATTTTTCTGGATTTGAAGCTGCATGATATTCCCAACACGGTGGAAAAGGCGTTGCGTGCGCTTGCTGGGTTGCCTGTACGTTTACTTACGATTCATGCGAGTGGTGGATCTGAGATGATACGCCGCGCGGTACTTGCAGCGCGTGAGGCGCTAGGCCCGCAGGCGGAAGTGATTGCTGTGACGGTGCTTACCAGCCTTGATGCAGAAGATGTGCGTGCCATTGGGTTTGCCGAGGCGCCGCTTGCGCAGGCAGTGCGGCTTGCGGTGCTTGCCAAAGAGGCAGGTGCGCATGGTGCGGTATGTTCGCCCCATGAAATCGCAGCAATTCGGACAGCATGCGGGGATGATTTTACGCTAGTGGTGCCTGGTATTCGTCCAGAGGGGGCGGATATGGGGGATCAGAAGCGCAGTATGACCCCACATGCGGCGATGA
>JAIXZB010000056.1 GCA_027489915.1 Rickettsiales bacterium
CGCGACTGGATTCATGTTAGCGACCATGCGGCAGGCATTATAGCTGCGTATGAGCGAGGCATGGCGGGTGAAGTCTATGTGTTTGGAGGCCATAACGAAGTGCGCAATATCGATGTAGTCACGCAGATTTGCGATTACCTGAAAACATATGGTGGGAAGCGTGATTACCATGCGCTTATTACCCATGTGAATGACAGGCTTGGCCATGATTTCCGTTATGCGATTGATGACAGTGCAAGCATGGCAACGCTCGGCTGGAAACGCACAGTGACAGATTTTTCGCAGGGCTTGAGCGATACTATCGCATGGTACCTTGCGAACCCAGAATGGATAGCTACGATGACTGCGCACACACACAGCAAACGGAGCGCCGCATGAAGGGTATTATTCTGGCAGGAGGTGCAGGGTCGCGCCTGAAGCCACTGACAAGCATTGTCTGCAAGCAGTTATTGCCGATCTATGATAAGCCGATGCTGTATTACCCGCTTTCACTGCTCATGCTTGCTGGTATTCGCGAGATGCTGATTATTTCGACTCCCAAAGATTTACCGATGATGGAGTCGTTGCTTGGCGATGGCGCATCGCTTGGGGTGAAGTTTAGCTACATTGCGCAACCCAAACCCGCAGGTATTGCGCAAGCTCTGACGCTTGGTGAGGCTTTTGCGGCGGGTGAGAATGTGTGTTTGATACTGGGTGATAACGTATTCTATGGCCATAAAATGGGCGATATGATTGCGCGTGCAGGAAGCGAAAAACAGGGCGCTACTGTATTTGCCTATCACGTCACCGACCCTGAACGTTATGGGGTGGTGGAGTTTGATGCGCAGGGCAAAGCACTTAGCATCGAAGAAAAACCCAAACAGCCTCGCTCGCAATGGGCAGTGACAGGGGTGTATGTTTATGATGGGCGTGCAGCAACACTTACGCGCGAGCTGAAACCCTCAGCACGCGGTGAGCTTGAGATTACAGACCTCAATAATGCCTATCTGAAAGAAGGTAGCTTGCGGGTAGAAAAATTGGGGCGCGGTACGGCGTGGCTGGATACGGGAACAATTGATTCGCTTATGGCCGCTAGCCAGTTCGTGCAGGTGATTGAAGCCCGCCAAGGCTTGAAAATTGCGTGCCTAGAGGAGATTGCTTACCGCAAAGGATTTATTGATAACGCGCAACTTCGTGCACTTGCTGATGCATACAATAACGAATATGGGCAGTATTTGATGACGATTGCCAAGGAAGCAGCGTGATGAAACGCATTGCCGTTATCGGCGCAAAAGGGCAGTTGGGAAGTAGGCTGTGCGAGATATTAGGTGATGCAGCCATTCCGATTACCCGCGTCGATATGCAGCTTACATCGGATGCTTCTATTGAGCAGTGCTTAGGTAACATGAAGCCAGAGTACATCATCAATACCGCAGCCTATACGAATGTAGAAAAAGCAGAAGATGAGCCAGAACTTGCCATGCAGATAAACGCACATGCACCGCAAATAATGGCTCAGTGGGCGGCGAAACATAAGGTGGGATTGTTACATATTTCTACCGATTATGTGTTTGATGGAACCAAAGATGCGCCTTACACAGAACAGGATGACACATGCGCATTAAATGCTTACGGAAAAAGCAAAGCAGCAGGCGAAAAAGCGGTGCTGGATGCAAAGCCTGATGCATGTATTCTGCGTGTATCGTGGTTGTATGATGCGCGTGGGCGGAATTTTTTTACTACCATTGCGGATAAGCTGCTCGGCGATGCACCACTTCGTATTGTAAGCGATCAGTATGGTACGCCGTGTTTTGCGCCTGATATTGCGAGTATGATTGGCACGTTAGTGCAGCAGAATATCCCAAGCGGATTAGTGCATATGGTACATACGGGATATGCTAGCTGGTATGAATTTTCCATCGCCATAAAAAGTACAATGCAGGCGCAGATGGAGCGGCAACTTGCTGATATCATACCGATTACAACGGCAGAATATCAAACGCGTGCCGTGCGGCCAAAGGATTCGCGGCTTGATGCTTCAAAGCTTTACAGCACCCACCAACTTCGCTTACCACTATGGAACGATGCGCTAGTGCGCGCAATGAAGGAGCGCTATGCAGATTGAACCAATGAAAATCCCTGATGTATTACGCATTACGCTTGATAGATTTGAAGATGCGCGTGGCTGGTTTATCGAGCGCTATCACGCAGAAAAATGGGCTGATCTAGGATTTACAGAGCATTTCGTGCAGGACAACCATTCGCGCTCAAAACCTCGTGTGCTGCGCGGCATTCATCTTCAGCATAACCCCGCGCAGGGCAAACTGGTGGGCGTAACCCGAGGCCGCATATACGATGTGGCGGTGGATTTACGGCTCGATTCCTCCACATTTGGCCAGCATGTGGGCGCAGAGTTGAGTGATGAGAATCATCAGTTGCTTTGGATTCCTGCAGGGTTTGGCCATGGGTTTTGCGTGCTTGGCGAGGCGGATGCCGATGTCACCTACAAAGTATCAGGACTATACAACCCGAAAGGGGAAACAGGTGTACGGTTTGATGATACAGAGCTTGGGATTGATTGGCCTATTACACACCCGATTATCTCTGAGCGTGACGGGGGACTTCTAAGCCTTGCTGATTATATTCAACAGATGAAAGCAACACTATAATGACACTCACCCCCCCCAAAGTTATTTTGTTTGATTGGGATAATACGCTGGTCGATACATGGCCGGTGATTCATCGCGCACTCAATGCAACGCTTGATTTTATGGGCCACGCGCCATGGACGCTGGAGCGCGTAATGCAGGATGTAAAACACTCGATGCGGGATTCGTTTCCTGCACTCTTTGGCGATAAGTGGGAAATAGCATCCGAGCGTTATCAGCATGAATACCGTGCGATTCATATGGATGCGATTTGTGCCTTGCCAGATGCGGAAGCTACATTGCAGCAACTTGCTAAAACCGATCTGTTTGTTGCCATTGTAAGCAACAAACGCGGCCCTTCCTTGCGTAAAGAAATCGAGAAGCTGGAGTGGCAGTCCTATTTTAAAGCCCATGTCGGCGCGCAGGATGCGGAGCGCGATAAACCACACGCAGCACCTGCACATATGGCGCTTGAAGCAGCGCCTTTGAAATCTGGCCCAGAGATATGGTTTGTGGGTGATACGGGAGTGGATTTGGAATGTGCCAAGAATATCGGCGCAACGCCTATTTTATACGGTAATCACATAACAGATGGAAAAACCCATGACGGGTTTGCATTCGCAGCCCATGTGCGCACACAAAAAGAATTACAGGCGCTATTTGCGCAGTATCTTGGCTAATGTGCGGCGTGATTGATGGCGGTTGCTTCTGCCTGCATGGCTTCAAGCAACGCAAGTAACGCTGCTTCATCGCTTGCATCTATCGCAGCGCGTAGGGGGCCAAATAAGCCAATTGTTGCGGCAAGTAAGCCTGCAACTTGTGTTGCATGTTGGGATACAAACGCCGCCGTATCTTCGGGCGATTCTGCGGCCGGGGAGGCAATATCGCGTAATCCCCCTGCGCTGAAATTGCGCGCTATCACGCCTGATTGCTGTTCATAAAGCGATACCGTGCTTATGAGCGAGGATGCAAGCAGATGGGGCAAGCTCCGAATCGCAATCTCAGTGAGTGGCGTTGTGGGAGATGTCTGCTCGCCCGTGCGCAGTTCCGATTCCATATGGGCAAGCACGGCCAGAAACATATCAAAGCTTTGCAACAACGCATCGCGGTTTTCTAAGAACACATCCGTCCACATGCGAGGGTTGGAACGTGAGATGCGCAAGAAACGTGCAAGTATGGGGGTGTCTTTGGAAATGCGCACATGCAGAGCATGAAATTGCCGTGCGGCCACAAACGCAATCACATGCGGCAAATGCGAAACGTAAGCATAGAGCTGATCATGCACCAGTGTGGGCATGAAGCGCACGGTTGCGCCCGCAGCTTCCCACAAATGTTGGATGATGGTTACATTCGCATCATTTTCGGGATGTTCTGGGGTGAGAACGCAGAGCTTGTCTTTGAATAAATCACCCCGTGCCACTGATGGGCCCGCCTGTTCACTACCCGATATAGGATGGGCGGGAACCAGTGCAATATTGGCGGGAAGTAAGCTGCCAAGGCGCGAGAGTGTGCCTTTGACAGAGCCCACATCGGTGATGATGGTGTGGGCTGAAAGATACGGTGCCGCTTCGCTGATGATGGCATGGTAGCTGCGCAAGGGTGTTGCTAACACCAGAATATCTGCAGTTTTAACAGCATCTGCAATGCGTAGTGCAACGGCATCTATGGCGCCTTCGTTGGCTAAAGTGTGTGCATGGTTGGGATTAGAATCATAGCCAATAATACGCAGTGCGGCTTGCGAGGATTTAAGCGCAAGCGCAAGCGATCCACCAATCTGGCCGCAACCGATAAGGGCAATAGTGAGGGTTTCACTCATGCAGCACTACGTTCGCAGAAACGGGTGAAGGCCTGAAGCACCGCCGTATTTTCCGCTTCCGTGCCAATAGTGATACGCAAGTGACGGGTGAGGCCATAACTTGATACATCGCGGGTGATGATGCCATGCGAAAGCAAAAAGTGATTGGCATCGGCAGCCGTTTGCCCTGTGGTTTCAGGAAATTCGACCAGAATGAAATTCGCGGCACTGGGAATCACACGGAAACCACGTTGGGTTATGCCATCGCTCATGCGTTTAAGCTGCTCGTTATTTTTTTCTCGCATACTGCGTGTGTAGTCTTTGTCGGAAATGGCAGCGAGCCCAGCAGCTAAGGCTGCACTGTTGACGTTAAAGGGGCCGCGAATGCGATTCAACACATCAACGATGGGCGCAGGCGCATATGCCCAACCGAGGCGCAAGGCACCGAGGCCATAAATTTTTGAAAATGTGTGCATGACAACGGTATTGGTGCCAGCAGCCACAAGTGCGCGGCCATCTTGGGCAGGATTGTCGAGATACTCGCTATAGGCGGCATCGAGCACTAAAATCACATCTTCGCGCAAATGCGCGCGCAGGCGCTCGATTTCGCTATATCCTAGCAAGGTGCCAGTAGGATTGTTGGGGTTGGCGATGAACAGTAATTTGGTGCGTGGGGTGACGGCGGCAAGCAATGCATCCACATCGGCGGTGAGGTCTTTTTCGGGCGCGGTGACGGGAGTTGCGCTGTTGCCAAGTGCGTAAATGCGATACATCAAAAATCCATGTTCGCTGAACAACACTTCATCGCCTAGCCCTGCATAGGCATGGATGAGCAGGCCAATCAATTCATCCGAGCCTGAGCCGCACACCAGCTGCTGGGAAGGGAGTGATTCTACCGATGCAATCGCCTCGCGCAGTGCTAGGTGAGAGCCATCTGGGTAACGGTGTAGCAGGTGCGCTGCTTCCTGAAAGGCAGCGATGGCTTTTGGACTTGGCCCATAAGGATTTTCATTCGATGAAAGCTTGATAACGGGCGTGCCGCCCTCTGTTTTCGATTTACCGCCCACATAGGGTGAGATGGAGAGAATGCCAGGTTTTGGAGTAGGGTTGGTCATGAGTTACCACGCGTGAAGGGAGGAATCGATGATGGCAGAGGGTAGGGTGCCAATGCAACCTGTATCACTAGATATGCCTGCAATACTATAAAGTGTATGATTTTCATTGCGCGCGATCACAGTGCCTGCATCCAGCGTTTCATTTGCATTGCGTATTACCAACGAGATGTCATCACCTGAGGATTCAGGCTGAACTTCTGCAACTGCAAGGCAGGAAAACTGTTCATCATCCGCTAGCACTACGGGCAAACCAGCAAACACCCGTAATGTGGGATGGTTTAGAAGCGCTGCCCAGTGAGAGATATTTTCTGAAGTGGGATACGGCAGCAATCCGATGGTTGCCTGCTTTGATTTCACGGCTTCAAGTGACGCTTCGATTGAAGATGCGCTGATACAACGCACGCTGCGGCCAAAATACTCCCGCGCTGCGGGGGAGAGATGTTCAGAATCACCTGCAACAGCAATGGTGATGGGAGATTCAAGATGGGTAGAAGCACCAATGATTTGCCGCCAGATGACAAGGGCTGCGGCCACTGGAAAATCCGATCCGCTAAAGGCATCGCGGATGCGGCGATGCATTTCTCCCTCGCGGCCTGGGCGGATGTGGCAGGCAGCAGGTGTGTGCTCGCGCTTGAGTGCAGCGACTTCGTGAATGATGCCGATGCGCTCTTTGAGAAGCTGCATCAACTGGTCATCCACATGGTCGATGCGTGCGCGCAGTGCACCTAGTGTATCTGTATAGTTTTGACTCATGTGCGTGTGATACCCGAAAAAGGTTAGGCTTTGCAACCGTTTCCACTTGCGGGCTGCGCATAAATCTTGCTCTATTGGCACCATGACTCAGATATCGCAGCCATATAAAATTACCCTGCCATTTGGCCCAGATAGCCAAATGTGCGAGGTTGGCTGGCTGATTGACATCACACCGAACCAGCCTTTTCGCTTTGAATGTGGCGATGAAACAAACACCATCACCATGGCCTATCAGACCTATGGTACGCTGAATGCGGATAAATCGAACGCGATTTTGATAAATCACGGGCTGACGGGCGATCAATATATTGTGGGGCCACACCCTGTAACGGGAAAACCTGGCTGGTGGGAAGGGCTTGTCGGTGCTGGCAAACTGTTTGATACTGATACATATTTTATTATCGCCGCTAACGTGATGGGCGGATGCATGGGCTCGCTTGGCCCAAAATCTATCAACCCCGCAACGGGCGAGCCTTACGGCCTTACGTTTCCTGTCATTACCATTGCCGACATGGTACGCGCCCAGGTAATGTTGGTGGATGCGTTGGGTATCGACCAGCTCTTATCGGTAGTAGGTGGATCGATGGGCGGAATGCTGGCACTTGAGTGGGTGGCGCATCACAGCACGCGGGTGTTTTCAATTATGGCGATTGCAACGGCAGCCAAGCATTCACCCCAAAATATAGCATTTCATGAAATTGGCAGGCAGGCCATTATGGCGGATCCAAATTGGAACGGGGGGCATTATGCCCTTGTGCAGACATTCCCTGTGAAGGGGCTTGCAGTTGCGCGCATGACCGCGCATGTGACGTATCTTTCCGAGGCAGCTTTGCAGGAAAAATTTGGCCGCCGGTTACAAAATAAAGAACGTGTCGGATTTGCATTCGACCCTGATTTTCAGGTGGAATCGTATTTGCATCATCAGGGTAAAACGTTTGTTGAGCGATTTGATCCCAATGCATACCTGACCATCACCCGAGCGGTGGATTATTTTGATCTGGAAGCAGATGCGGGGGGACATTTGGCGAGCCTCTTTAAGGGCTGTAAAACCCGCGCTTGTATCATTTCTTTCTCAAGCGATTGGCTGTTTACCACCGAGGAGAGCAGACATATTGTGCGCGCTATGGCGAGTGCGGGGATGCAGGTGAGTTTTACGGAAATAAAAAGCGATAAAGGGCACGATGCGTTTCTACTCGATGAGCCTGTATTTTTTGACACGATGAAAGGTTTTATTGAAGGCGTAGCACGTGCGCGTGGGTTAGGTGCTGCATGAATAGATTGCGCCCTGATTTGCAAGCTATTGCAGGCTTAATTACCCCAGAATCCACTGTGCTGGATATTGGCTGTGGTAATGGTGAGTTACTCGCATGGCTTGCCACCCATAAAAACATCGATGGCAGAGGTATTGAAATCGACACAGACAACGTGAACAAAGCGATAGCGCTAGGTGTTTCAGTGATTCAGGGCGATATCGAGACGGATTTGGCCTTTTACCCCGACCATGCGTTTGACGTGGTAGTGTTATCACAAACCCTTCAAGCTATGCGTGATCCTAAGGCGGTACTGACAGAGTTACTGCGCATTGGCAAAACCGCAATTGTTTCTGTGCCAAACTTTGGCCACTTCAAAAATCGGCTCTACCTCGCATTCAAAGGCCGCATGCCTGTGACCCGTACCTTAAGCTATGAGTGGTATGACACTCCTAACATTCACTTCTGCACCATCACGGATTTTGTGGTGCTGTGCGAGCAGATGCAGGTGCGCATAGAGCGCCGTATTTGGGTGGATTCTGAAGGGGTGGAATCTCGCTTTTCCGGGCGGGGCACGCTTGCGAACCTGCTTGGTGAACAGGGCATTTTTCTGCTCTCACGCTAGCCGATGATGCGGCAGAGTCAGTGATAATTTACAGCAGTAATCTCCATCTGTCACGCATGCGACGCTGCCTCCGAGAACCGAGGCTAAGCGCTCTGCAAGCTGCATGTTCGGATATTGCATCATGGTATGATGAAACATATGCACTGCATCATCGCCTGATTCCATAGCCTTCATAAAGGCTTCTCGCTCTTGTATGGATAATGAGTTGGGGCTTGAAACGGTTACAAAAAAACGAAGCTCCGTTGCGGTCGCGTGTGAGTACCCTTCTACATGCAAGGTGGTATCATTTTCTGCGTAATGCATGCAGGTGGTAAGTAGCGCACATAAGGTATGTGCTAGAATAGTCTCATCTCCCATGTAAGGAAGTGTCTCCAGGCAACGTGCGGAGTTTATTTTCATGGCCCTGCGCTCGAGTATTGGCGTGATTTGCATCAATAACCGCCCAAGTAACATCGAGATATCTGTATGCTGATGTTTGAGGGCTTTGAGGTGGGTTTCAATCTGCACGACA
>JAIXZB010000077.1 GCA_027489915.1 Rickettsiales bacterium
AACCTTATGCGTATTATGATCCGTTCACAAGCCAACCACGAATGATTTGCACTGTTTCTTCGGTGTGTTTCTCAACCATGCTGTTGAGTTTCTTATAGCTTGATGATTTCACTTTGCCGTTAACACGATCGATATTGATCATTTCATCGTTTTCCATGTCATCTTCATCTTCTAATCCAACCATGCCACGTGATTGATCTGTCAGGCGAGCAGCGATAGATGGAGCTGCAAGGGCTGCTTGCTCTAGCTCATCTTCACGCTCTGCCATTTCTGCTGATTCAATTGCGCGGCTTACCAATGGGCGAATCACGAGTAAGATAGCAAGGATAGCCACACCACCAAGAACCAAGGTTTGGATGATGCTGTTCAAATCTTCTTTCATCCAATCAAGAGGGCCTTCTTTGAACAAATCTTTTGGCCCTTCAGCGAATTGGATATTCACAACACTCACTTCGTCGCCACGTTTCTGATTGTAGCCCACAGCGCTACGAACTAAGCGTTCAATATTTGCAATCTCTGCTTCGGAACGAGGTGTATAGGCAAGCTCACCATCTTTATTTTCAGCGTAATTGCCATCTACCAACACAGCAATACTTAGGCGTTTAACCGTGCCTGTTTCTTTAACAGAGTTCACTACTTCTTTAGTGATTTCGTAATTGGTGGTTTCTTCTGAGCGGTTTCTGTTTGAATTATTAGAGGAGCCCGCTTGTCCAGCATTAGCGTCAGGTAGATTATTTGAAACACTCACATTATCGTTTTGCGCTTTTTCATTCGATTGTTCGTTTTCCGTTACCGACTGTACCGAACGCACGACCTGACCCTCTGGGTCATATTTTTCGGTGTTACGAATAGTGCGGTCAAAGTCGATTTCTGCATGCACTTCTGCCTTCACTTTACCCGCGCCAATGGTTTGTTCAAGCAGGCGCTCTACCGTGCTGCGTAGGCGGTTCTCATAACCAACGCGATATTCTTCTGCTTCTTCCGTGTATACATTGACACCGCCTTCAGATTCTCCACCTTTGGCAAGTAGGCGCCCTTGATTATCCACAATCGTGATATGTTCAGGTTTGAGGCCAGGAACAGCTGTTGCGACTAAATGGCGGATAGCCATGATTTCACTTTTTTCGATGGCGCTAGAGCTGCTTAATTTCAAGGCCACAGAAGCAGTAGGATCTATTTTATCGCGGGTGAATAATTCGCGCTTAGGCATTACAAGGTGAATGCGTGCATCTTCAATGCTTTGAAATGAGCTGATGGTGCGCGCAAGTTCACCCTCAAGCGCACGTACTTGGTTGAGGTTCAGTACAAAGTTTGTGGTGCCAAGGGGCTGAGCTTTATCAAACAACTCATAACCCAGCACAGAACCCCGCGAAGGTAAGCCTTTTTCGGCCATTTGAAGGCGCAGGCGGTTCACATCCTCGGTTGGTACTAAAATTTGCGTACCGTTGGCGCGCAGTTCATATTTTATACCCTGTGCATCAAGTTCACTCACAATCTTCGCGCCATCTTCCATAGGCACATTAGTGTAAAGTGGCGTGTAGATGGGCGATGAAATGCGCATCGCTATGAAGGTAAAAAACGCTATCAGCACTATGGCTGATCCAATCAGCGCAGCGATTTTAATTTGGCTTAGGTCCTTAAACGATTGCACCATTGTATTCATGGCGGCTCCCACCTTGTTAACAGGTTTACCTTACGTTGCGAGCAAGCCGAGCGAAGTATTGTGTGTGATTACTATAAAGTGAATACTTTAGATTAATGTATTCAAACTTTTAGTAGCCCCCCGTTTTTATTGTTTTTGCTTGGTTTTTATTATTAACTAGGCATTTATTGCCTATGATTAATAAATGCCACAATGTTCGGAGGTTTTCAAGGGCTAATTTATTTACAAAGCGTAAATTATGCATTCTGGTTGTTAATAACTTTGGAATGCTGCGTTTAGGCCACTTCTGCCTGCAGTATATCAGGAACTTCTTCGCTTGCATTCATTTCTTTTGCCATAATATCCGCAGCATCACGCAAAAAGACCGATCCTGTGATGGTGCGTTGAATGAATACATTGCGCCTATCATCATCGTCTTTCTTGCGACGAATCAAGTCCATACGCGAAAGTGCATCGAGCGCGCGGCAAATGGCTGGCTTTGAAATACCCAGATATTCAGATAAACTCCTCACCGTGTGTTGCGGCGGCATTAAATAGACTGTGAGCATGATGGCCATCTGGCGCGTAGATAAATCATGAGGAAGCTCGCGCATCGAGCGCAGCATCACACGATTCCACAAATTCAGTGCTTCTATAGGGTGTATTGTCATGCGCAACACATAGCTGAATCATTACGCAGCCGCAACGATTATTTTCCCGCATAACGTGTTTTGATGAAATCGTACAAAGCCCGTAAACCTAAGGCTTCTCCGCCTACGGGGCGCCCCGGCTGAGCATCGATATTCCATGCCATTGTGTCGATATGCAACCAATCTTTGGTATTGCTCACAAAGCGCTTCAAAAACAATGCGGCTGTAATGCTTCCTGCATAGCCATAATTTGGCGAATTGGTAATATCAGCAATGGGAGATTTGACATAGCGCTCATACCCCTCCCACAGCGGCAGTTGCCAGAGTGGGTCATGCACCGCAAACGAAGAATGTGTAAGCGCTTCGCCCGTTTCGCGGTTCAGGGAAAATAACGCGGGTATTTCCGTGCCAAGTGCCGTGCGTGCAGCACCTGTGAGCGTTGCGACATCGATAATCATATCAGGCGATTCACTGCTGGCCTCATCCAGTGCATCTGCCAGAATCACGCGGCCTTCTGCATCGGTTGAGCCTATTTCCATGCTCAGGCCTTTGCGTGTTGCAATCACATCTTGTGGGCGGAATGCATTGCCCGCGATGGAGTTCTCCACCGCAGGAATCAGCACGCGCAGATACACAGGTAGATCCGTCGCCGCAATAAGCTGCGCAAGCCCCAGCACCAGAGCCGCGCCGCCCATATCTTTTTTCATCAGCTTCATGCTGCTGTAGGGTTTAATATCAAGCCCGCCTGTATCAAAACACACGCCTTTTCCAACCAGCGTTAGTTTAGGGTGCTTGGGGTTGCCCCAGCGCATATCAATCAAGCAGGGTGGGCTGGTGGATGCCCTGCCAACTGCGTGAATGGCGGGGTAATTCTGCGCAAGCAAGTCATCACCAGAAATCACGCTGTATTCCGCGCCCATGGTTTTTGCCACATCCTTAGCTGCCGCCGCCAGCTCTTGCGGGCCCATATCGTTTGTGGGGGTGTTCACCAAATCACGCGTGAGGGTAATGGCATCCAGCTGCTGCATCACAGATGCAATCATACCCTCGTTGGGCAGCACAAGCGTAAACCGCTTCACATCTGTTTTGCGGTAGCGGCTGTAGTTATATTGCGCCAAGCAGCATCCAAGTGCAAGATTTGCGAGCGTTGCATCTTCAATCTTCGTATCAATCTCGTAGCGCCCTGCAGGAAGTTGGGCAGGCGCATGGGCGAGGGACCATAGCGACATGGGCACGCGCACTCCCACCAGCGCATGGGCTATGCCGCCATACATTGGCAGCAAAAGTGATGTTTCGGGCTTGCCGGTAAATTGATGCGTGGCAATCCAGTGGCGTTGCGTATCCGTTAGCGTAGCTGCAACTTCAGAAAAGGTTGCTTCCGTTACAATGCTAATTTTCGTAGCATGCGCCGCGTCAGTCGAAAGTAGGGGAGGTAGGGTCATGCCGCCTTCTTAGCGCAGAACGCGCGGGTCATCAACCTGCTTATTTATCGCCCCAAATTTCTTTTAATTTATCTGGGCGGCCACTTCCGTATTTATACATTTTATAGCGCAGGGCATTTTTCTGGTAGTAGTTCTGATGATAGTCCTCAGCCGCATAAAACGGCGCTGCATCGCGCAGTTGTGTGGCTATTTTCTTGTTAGGGAATTTCGCCTGCACTTCAGCAAACACTTTTTGTGCATCGGCGCGTTGGGTATCATCTGCCACAAACACTACTGTGTGGTAAGGCTCGCCTTTATCAGCAAATTGCCCTTCGGCATCGAACGGGTCGATATTTTCAAAATACAGTTGCACCAGTTTTGTGTACGATACTTTGCTTGCGTCAAACTCCACCTCAATAGCTTCCACATGCCCCGTTTTCTTCGAGGAAACCTGCTCATAGGTAGGATTCGCAACCGTGCCACCCGTATAGCCGACTGTGGTGTTCTTCACCCCATCGGTTGCATCAAACACAGGTTGCATGCACCAGAAGCAGCCCCCCGCAAAAATAGCTTTCGAATCAGCGGCAAGTGCAGCATGCATAGAAACTCCTGTGGCCATAAGGGCAAATACAATAACGCGGATGCAGTTCATAATGACAACGTATGTTAGGGTTGGGTGATTACAAGTAACCTATCACACATACATTCGCATATAGTTGCGGTGACGTTACATTTGGGTGAGATTTATTTAAATCTTATGGCGGAGGGGATGAGATTCGAACTCACGATACGGTTTCCCGTATACACACTTTCCAGGCGTGCGCCTTCAACCACTCGGCCACCCCTCCGCGTCGCCGCGAAGGGGCGTCCTCGCGGTTATTTATTTGATGTTGGCTTTGCCAACTGGGCACTCGTCCACCCATATCGTGTGGGGTGTTTAGCAAAGGCTTGCGACGCTGTCACTAGGCTTTATTGCCATAAAGCGATTCGGCGCGTTCCATGAAGGCGCGGGTCATTTTTTCGGTGGCGCGGCTGAATAATCCACCAATCAGCGTTTCAAGAATGCGGGAGCGGAATTTGAAATCGAGCGTGAAGTGAATCAGCGTTCCACCCTCTGATGGTTCAAATAGCCACTGATTGGTAAGGTATTCAAACGGTCCGCTTGTCATCACCACATCAATACGCGGCGCCTGTGCATCGGGTATTCCTGTCACCTTCGATGTGTAGCGTTCCGTGATATGCTTGAAGCTTATGACCAGCTCGCCCAGAAAACTATGTTCCTCGCGCTTCACCACACGCGCGGCGCGGCACCATGGCAGAAACTCGGGGTATTGTTCCACATCCATCACCAGCGCATACAGCTGCGCGGGAGAATAGGGGGTGTGGCGTGTTTCGGTGTGTTTGGGCATGCTATTTCATTGGTTATCACTGGCACCTATCGCAGTTTAACAGATGATTCAAGCCAGTCTGCTGTTCTTAACAGATATTTAGCTCTTTTCTGGCACTCTTATAAAAAAGAGGGCAGTTATGTTCAGGCAATCATTCAAAAATGCGCTTACCAAGCAGCTTAAAGGCAACGAAAGTGTTCATGCTGAGCCAGTGCTTGAGGCTTTGTCTGCTATTGAAGCGATAGAGGAAAGCAAATTACGAGGGCCCTCGAAAGAACTATACGCACGAAAATTTCATGAAGCAGCAGAGAAAATGCGGGTGGGTTTGTTTGGAATATCATTAGAAAGCATGAATGCCGATATCACTCCTAAAACTAATGGTAACGTTATGCAATTACCCACTATCAACCACGCCCGTCAACGTATGGGAACATTAGACGCTGCCATGAGCGAGGAAACCAATATATGGCAATCTTTGCTTACACAATTGGGCGAGCAAGTGAAAGAAATAGACATTTCTTACAGGCTTCAGCCGGCCACCTTACAGCGTGGATTCTAGTACGTTTTCTGCTAACTGTGCATCGCGGTTCTTTTTCATCTGCTCAAAGTCGCTATCCGCATGGTAGCTCGAGCGTGTGAGTGGGCTCGATGACACCATCAAAAACCCCTTAGTGCGTGCCACACGTTCATAATAGCGGAATTCTTCGGGCTCAACGAATCTATCAACAGGTGCATGTTTGGGCGTGGGCTGCAGATATTGGCCAATGGTAATAAAATCCACATCTGCCGAGCGCAGATCATCCATCACCTGCAGTACTTCTTCCTTGGTTTCGCCCAAACCAACCATAAGGCCCGATTTGGTAAAAATACTCGGATCTTTCTGTTTCACTTTTTGCAGCAAATGCAGCGAGTGGAAATAGCGCGCACCGGGGCGAATGGTGCGATATAACCTCGGCACCGTTTCAATATTATGATTATACACATCGGGGCGGGCGATGGTTACCACATCAATAGAACCGTCTTTACCACGAAAATCAGGGGTAAGCACCTCAATCGTGGTACCCGGAGCATGAAGTCGGATTTTGGCGATGCATTGTGCAAAATGTTCAGCGCCACCATCTTCCAAATCATCGCGATCAACCGATGTGATGACCACGTGCTTCAAGCCTAATTTGCCTACAGCCGTTGCGAGGTTATCGGGTTCGTGCGGGTCGAGCAAATCGGGTTTACCGGTGGCGATGTTGCAAAATGCGCAAGCGCGAGTGCACACCGAGCCTAAAATCATCACAGTTGCATGTTTTTTGCTCCAGCATTCACCAATGTTTGGGCAGGCGGCTTCTTCACACACCGTATTTAGCTTCAAATCGCGCATCAAGGCGCGTGTGTTATGATAGCCCTCTGAAACAGGCGCTTTTACGCGAATCCATTCAGGCTTTGCTGGCCTTACTTTGGACGTGGTGTCGAGCGTTTCTGTAACGGCTGTTACGTTGGTCATGGCTGTGTTTTCCATATTGTTGCGTGGGATATAGTCCATGCGCGGGTGCTTTTCCAGTATAATTAGCGTGAAAATTGCTTGCATTGCACGGGGCGCATCTGCTAATGCAGCCCCTCATTCATGAATTGCTCAGGAGTAGCCAATGGCTCGCGTAACCGTAGAAGATTGCATTATGCACATTCCAAACCGCTTTGATTTGGTGATTACTGCCGCTCAGCGTGCCAAGCAAATTGCATCGGGTGTGCCGCTTACGCTTGATCGTGACAACGACAAAGACGCCGTGGTTTCGCTGCGCGAAGTGGCCGATCGCACCATCGATCTTGATATGATTAAGGAAGAAATTATACAGAACTTCCAGAAAAAAGCTGGATTCGACGTTAATGATTTGAGTGAAGAAGAAGAGCACGCGCGCCGTCGTGCACTGGATGACCATTTTGATGACGCACGCAGCTATGTGTCCGAGCAGTCGCAGCAGCTTCCAGGCAGCCTGTCGTTCGTTGAAGACAACGTTGAAGTTGAAGACTAGTCCTAATTTTACGCTAAAGTAATGATTTTATTGCAATGCCGCATTGGCAAACCCATGTGTTTGTCTTATAGTGTAAGTCTATGATACGCCAAATGGATTTGGTCGAAAAAATTCGCTCCTACGACCCCAGTGTCGATGAGGATGCAATCAATCGGGCCTATGTGTATGCGATGCAAAAGCATGGCAGCCAAAAACGTGCCTCAGGTGATCCCTATTTCTCGCACCCTGTCGAGGTGGCCTACAAGCTCACGCAATATAAGCTTGATTCTGCCTCTATCATTACTGCGTTATTGCATGATACGGTAGAAGACACCGATGCAACGCTCGATGAAATAGGCGAGCTTTTTGGCGAAGAAATACGCACGTTGGTGGATGGGGTTACCAAGCTCAACCGCTTAGAGATTAAATCTGAAAGCAGCAAACAGGCTGAGAATTTCCGCAAACTCGTTGTGGCAATGTCGGAAGATTTGCGGGTGCTGATGGTCAAGCTTGCAGACCGTTTGCATAACATGGAAACGCTGCATCACATCGCAAAGCCTGAGAAACGTGCGCGCATTGCACGCGAAACGTTAGAAATTTATGCCTCGCTTGCAGAGCGCATTGGTATGCGTCGCATCAAAGAAGAATTGCAGGATTTGGCGTTTAAGGAGTTATTTCCCGAAGCACGTGAATCGATTGATAAGCGTTTGGACTTCTTGCGTAAAGAAGGCAAGAGTCAGGTTGAAAAAGTCGAAAAAACCATCCGCGATATGGTGGAAGAATCAGGTATCAAGGGCGCAAAAGTATATGGGCGCGAAAAGAAGCCCTATTCCATTTGGAAGAAAATGGAAAGCAAGGGCGTTACATTTGAGCAGCTTGCTGATATCGTTGCATTTCGT
>JAIXZB010000013.1 GCA_027489915.1 Rickettsiales bacterium
TTCGGGCGAGATACAGAAATACCTAAGTGCGCGCGGGCTGCCTGTGACCTATTTGATTACACAAGAGGGCAAAATCACTCACCGGTTTATTGGTGCGACCGATTGGCTGAGTGATGACGCACTTGAGCCAGTGAAGGCGGCACTTACAGCGCAAAGTGTGGCAAAATAAAGGTAGGGGTTGCGCCATACACAGCGCATTCGCTACGGGCTTTTTCTTCGGAGATATTGGGGTGCGATACGGCCATGATGCCGCCAGTGATGAGCACCGAATCGATACCTGCGCGGTTAGCGCCTAATATATCGGTGGTGGCAGAATCGCCAAAGGCAAGCACACGCGAAGTGTCACTTATATTAAGTGCATGCAGGATGCGTTCATAGACAGCAAGATACGGCTTGCCGATGCGGTGAACAGGGCCGCCTAGTGCCTCATACATTCCTGCGACTACACCTGCACAGAGCATGTGGGTGCCATCAAGTTTTACCACCTCGCGGTCTGGGTTGATGCAGAGCAGGGGCAGATTATAGGCGAGCAGATGTTGCAATGTGGGCATGATGGCGTCTTGCGGTTGGAAATCGACTTCAAACCCAGTGTTGAGGACAAAATCCGCATCGGCAGGGTGTTCTGCGCGGGTGTATGCGGGGGCATCGGCAAGTACATCTTCATCCTTGCTTGGGCCGAGGTAATAGTAGCGCGTACCAAACCGTGACGTATCGCTTGTAAGCTGCAAAAACGCTTCCTCTCCCGAGGTGAGAAGCATGTCGTACATGCTATCTTCGATGCTTAAGTTTCGCAGCACATCGCGCGCTTTACTGGCACGGCGAGGAGCGTTGGAAAGAAGGGCGAGTTTGATGCCTGCTTTGCGTAGTGCATGCAGTGTGTCTTTTGCTTTGGGATACAAAGCTGTGCCATCGTGAATCACGCCCCACAAATCAATGATGGAAACGTCGTAATGCTCGGTGAGGTGGGGCAGGGTGAGCATTAGGCGGCAACTGCTCCGCTGCGGCTCAAGGCTTCATCAATCAAGGCGATGGTTTCGCTGTAACCATACAGTGCGATGAACGAGCCCATGCGCGGGCCTTGCTGCGAACCAAGCAAGGTTTCGTACATGGCTTTGAACCAATCGCGCATGGTTTCTTTGCTGTAATAGGTGCGCCCGAGTTCATAGATTTTTTCTTGGATGATGTCGGACGCTGTGCCCTCGGTGAGGGTGGTGAGGTAGCTGCGTAAATCAGAAAGCGCGAGGCGTTCGGTTTCCGTTGCCGCGCGGAATTGTTTGGTGGGCTTCACAAAATCATGGAAATAACGCACGGCGAAGTGGCAGAGTTTATCGAGCATGGGTGAATTCTCAGGCATGGCATGCGGCAGTTCACGCTTCAGGAAGCCCCATAGCACCGATGCGTTATCGGGGTTACACGCTGAAGCTAGATTGAGCAGCATGCTGAATTTAATAGAGGCTTCAAGTGCCGGCGGATTACCGTTATGGATGTGCCAGACAGGATTTTCGATGCGGGCAAGTGCATCGGTTTCGTTATGGTATTTCTCTAAGTAGCCGATGTAATCGTCGACCTGCTGGGGAATCACATCGAAATGCAATTTTTTGGCACGGCGTGGGTTAATGAACATATACAGCGCCAATGATTCGGTGGGCGCATAGGTGAGCCATTCATCGATGGTGATGCCGTTGCCTTTGGATTTGGAAATTTTCTGGCCGTTTTCATCGAGAAACAGTTCAAACATGAATTGCTGTGGCGGCGTGCCGCCGGCGATTTTGCAGATGGCATCATACAGCGTGGCAGAGACGAGATGGTCTTTGCCATACATTTCATAATCGACCCCAAGTGCCGCCCAGCGCATACCCATATCGGGCTTCCATTGCAGCTTACAATGCCCACCTGTGACGGGCGTTTCGACTTCTGAGCCATCTTCTTCGATGTAAGTAATCGTGCCTTTTTCCACATTAGTGGCGACCACTTTTGCGAGCAGCACTTTGCCCGATATGTGGGAAACAGGTAGAAAAGGAGAGTAGGTTTGCTGACGCTCTTCACCCAGTGTCGGCAGCATGACTTTCATCACTTTATCATACGAGGCGAGGATGCTGAGTAGCGCTTTATCGAATGCACCACTTTTATAGGTTTCGGTGGAGGAGATGAATTCATATTCAAACCCGAACGTATCCAGAAAAGCACGCAGACGGGCATTCATGTGATGGCCAAAGCTCTCGTGGGTGCCAAACGGATCGGGCACGGAGGTGAGCGGTTTGCCGAGATTTGCGGCAATCAGTTCGGCGTTAGGCAGGTTATCGGGCACTTTGCGCAGGCCGTCCATATCATCGGAAAAGCAGATAAGGCGGGTTTTCATGCCTGAAATCTGCTCGAACGCATGGCGCACCATGCTGGTGCGGGCGACTTCGCCAAACGTGCCGATATGGGGAAGGCCCGAGGGCCCGTAACCTGTTTCAAGCAGCACCACATCCTTGGTGGGCAGGGTTTTGAGGCGTTCCAGTAGGGCGAATGCTTCAACGAATGGCCAGGCTTTTGCGCCTGTTGCGAGGGATGTAAGGGACATGCGTAACCTTGGTGTTAATACTAATGAATGCTACTCACTAAACGAGATAGACCCAATTGTTAACCACAAAATACGGGTTTATCCCGATATTGCTGTGGGTTCCGCGCTGTCACAAAAGGCTTGCAGGCAGGGGCAGATTACCCTAAACACGTGCAATTAAGTTAACAAATAGCAAGAAATTACCATGAAACGTGTGTTTTCTCTCGCCACCCAAGTGGCCTGTTCTTTTGTAGTGCTCGCAACAACCACCTCGGCGCTGGCGAAGCCTGCAAGCGTGTTCATGCTGCAGTTTGGTTCGTTTGAATCGGCGCAGGAAGCGAATCAGCGCGTGGATTCACTCAAAACAAAACACAGTGGTTTGCTTGGTAACTTCCCATCACGCGTGCAAGAAGTGTCGCTGCCTGACAATTTGACCGTGTACCGCACCCAATCTGGCCCTGTGGCCAGCCGCGCAGAAGCACAATCTATCTGTGCGCAGCTCGCGAGCAACGGCGATGAGTGCTATGTGGTTGAAACCGCCATGAACATGGCGCCTGCTGCCACACAAGTGGCAACCGCTTCCAAGCCTGCTGATGTGAGCTTTATGAAGCCCAAAGCGGCGGCGCCTGTAGTGGAGATGGTGGATACGGATGCAACACCTTCGAAAGCCCCAGCAGTATCGCCTGCAAACATTATGCCGCCTTTGCCGAAGGTAGAAAAGCCTTCGACCAGCATGAGTGCTGTGAAAGCATTGGAATCTGCGCCGCCTATCTCGAAAGCGACAACTGTTAAAGAGGTTGTTGAGCAGACGGAAGAAGTTGAAGTAGTGAATGCGCCAAAGGCAGCGCCAGCTAAAGAAAGCAAAGGCTTCTGGGCAAGCCTCAACCCGTTCTCGGATGATGAAGAAGACGTGGTTGCTGTCAAAGCGCCTGCCAAAGAAAAAATGGCCAATGAAGAAATGGAAGTGGTGGACGTGACCCCAGAGCTTCCAGAGGTAAAAATTCTTGAGAAGCCAAAAGCGATGGAAGTAGTTACTTCCGAGCCTGTAATTAACGAGCGCCCGGTTGTGTCGCTTCCTGTTGTGCCTACTGGGGTGCCGCAATCATCGGAAGTTGCGTCTTCGTTGCCACTGCCGCCACCTCCTGCCATGAACAGTGCTGCAAAAGAGATTTTCACGCGCAATCAGCAGGAAGCGCCTGAGATTACGGGCACGGTTCCAAGCATTGCGCCAGCGGGTGCAGCGCCTATCCGTGTGACAGAAAATGCGCCATTTGCGAAAGCAAGCAACGAAACATTAGCGCGTGCCGGCAAGCCTGTTTCGGTGAGCAGCGGCGATGGCAATGTGAAAGTGGGTGAAGCACAACGTGTGCCTGTGACCAACGATGCAGTTATAAGCGCACCATCGAGCCCAATGTATGTGCCATCAGGAAGCTCGGTTGCACCTGCCGATGCATCGATTCCACTACGCAATGGGGCTCGTGCCATTACGCCACCTGCAGGCGAACTTGCCGCTCCTGAAGTGGTGCTACCAGCAAGTCAGAACATGCAAAAAACCCTCTGGGCAGAGCTTGCGCCATACAAAGATGCAGCGTCAGCACTTGCCTTCTGGGATAAGTTCCGCAGCAAAAACCCAGATTTCCCTGTTGTGCGTGTACGCGTGATTCAATCTTACGCGCAAAAAACCCGTGGTGCAGAAGATGTAGCACTGCGCGTGGGGCCATTTGCCAAGAAAGAATCCATCGCGTATCTTTGCGGCCAGTTCAAGGAAGTCTACAGCCTCAAGTGCGGACAAGTAGTGGACATGGGTGTATCGTCATCGCAAACCGATGCACGCACCCGCGCAATGCAGGGGGAGGCAAACCTTGCCACACAATCCATCACCGCGCAGAACGCACCACAGATGCAGGGCACGTACTGGTTACAGCTTGGTACCTACCCAAACCTTGCGCAGGCGCAAAATACCTGGGGTGATTTGAAACAACGTTACCCAAACGCGATGACGGGGATGAACCCTAATATTGCAGTACCTGCACTCTCAAGCGGTGCTCGCCCAACTTACCGCTTGCGTGGTGGGCCGTTTGCGACTGAACTTGCAGCCACCAAAGCATGCCTTGCACTCAAGAGTGCAGGCGGTAACTGCATCGTGTCTGGCAACACCCAGTAAGCGTAATTTATATTTCAGGAACGGATCTGGTTATGATGATAACCGTCATTGGCAATCGCCCGCAATTTATCAAAATGGCTCCTATTTCCGCTGAAATTGCGCGCCGTGGGCTTAGTGAATATATTGTGCATACTGGCCAGCATTACGATGATGCGATGTCGGATGTATTTTTCCGTGAAATGAACATTCCAAGCCCGCATGTGCAGCTTGCGCTTGATGGAAAAAACCACGCCAAAATGACGGCCGAAATGATGGTGAAAATCGATGATGTGGTGGAACAAACGGGTGCAAAAACCATGCTGATTTATGGCGACACCAACAGCACGCTCGCGGCTACATTGGTGGCAGTAAAACGCCATATGCCCATCGCCCATGTCGAAGCTGGGCCGCGCACGTATGATAAAACTTCGCCTGAAGAAGTGAACCGTGTGATTGCCGATTATTCGGCCAGCTTGCGGTTTTGCCCCGATGAGATTTCAGTTGAAAACCTCGCGCGTGAAACCATGACCGATGGGGTGATGTTTACGGGTGATTTGATGTATGATTCGTACCTGATGTTTGCGGCGCGTGCAGCAGAGCAGTCTGATATTGTATCGCGCTTAGGTTTGGCAGGAAAACGCTATGCGTTGATGACATCGCACCGCCCGAATAATACGGATAGTGCTGCTGCGATTGCGGGCATGGTTGCGCTGCTTGAGGGCACGCCGATGACGATTGTATTTGCCGTGCACCCACGCACGAAAGCTGCACTGACGCGCGAAGGCATGTGGGAAAAAGTGCAAGCACTGCCAAATGTGATTATCACTGGCCCGCTTGGCTATATTGATATGTTGGCAGTGCTGGAATCGTGCGAGATTGTGCTTACCGATTCGGGGGGATTGCAGAAGGAGGGCTTCTTTGCAGGCAAGCCAGTGCTGAACCTATTCTATCTTACTCCATGGCCCAATATCGAAGCGAATGGGTGGATACATAATACGGGGTGTTTGGATGTGGCTGATATGGTCGATATTCATGCGCGTATGGAGCAGTTCAGGCCAACCAGTGAGCGTAAGCCGTTATTTGGCGACGGCACAGCGCGCGTTAAAGTGGTGGATGCACTCGAAAAATATGGGTTTTTCACTAATCAGGCAGCCAAAGCCGCGTAAGAGTTCCCGCGCGATTAGGCTTGACGCCAAAGCCCGCATTCCCTAAGAGATTGGCGGGTTATGAGGCGTACATCTAACCTATAATAATTCAAAGGAGAATACCATGCGTGTAGTTGTTACAGGAGCGTGCGGACAAGTGGGATCCCATGTTGCGGAAATGTTGCTTGCGCGTGGTGATGAAGTGCTTGGTATCGATAATTTAGAAACGGGACGTGCCGAACATCTGCCGCCGCAAAAAAACCTTGAACTGGTTATGGGAAGCATTGCTGATAAAAAACTGGTCTATGACGCTATTGCACGCTTCAAGCCCGATGCAATTGTGCATACCGCAGCATCCTACAAAGACCCAGAAGATTTTTATAACGATGCACTCACCAACGTGGTGGGTATGGCAAATCTGGTGCAGGCAGCGAAGGCAACGGGCTGCAAGCGCTTCATTTATTTTCAGACGGCATTATGCTATGGTGTGAAGCCGTTAGAGCAGCCGATTTCGCTTAACCATCCGCGCTTTCCAAATAATTCGAGCTATGCGATTTCAAAGACCGCAGCCGAAGATTACCTCGAGATTTCTGGCCTCGATTGGGTCAGCTTCCGCTTAGCCAACGTGATTGGCCCGCGCAATACCAGTGGCCCATTACCCATTTTCTTCCAGCGCTTGAGCCAGGGCAAGCAATGCTTTGTTACCAAAGCGCGCCGTGATTTTGTGTTTGTCGGCGACCTTGCAAAAAATGTGGTGAAAGCGTGCGATGGCACAGGTAGCGGCGCATATCACTTCTCCTCTGGTGGCGATGTGGCGATTAAAGAGCTCTATGATGCTGTTGTAAAAGGCATGATGCTCAATGAGTATCCGCAGCCTGACGTGCGTGAACTTGGCCCCGATGATGCGCCAAGCATTCTGCTAGACCCAAGCCGTACCTTTGCTGATTTTGGTACTATCACCTTCACCCCGCTAGAAGAAACCGTGCGTTTGGCAGTGGAGTATTACCGCGAATTTGGTGTGGTCGGGGGCTACACGCACCTGAAGCACGATGAGAAAAAAGCGAGCTAACATGAAGATTCTCATAACCGGTGCGGCGGGGTGCCTTGGCTCAAACCTTATCGAGCATTGGCTGCCGCAGGGTCATGTGCTGTATGCGATAGATAATTTCGCAACCGGCAAGCGCGAGTTGTTGCCCGAAGCCAGTGGCCTTATCAGCAGGGAAGGAAGCATTGCTGATGGCGCCTTTGTGGAAGCGTGCTTTGCCGAGTTCACGCCTGATCTGGTGGTTCATGCTGCAGCGTCCTATAAAGACCCGAATAATTGGGCTGAAGATATTGCAACTAATGTACAGGGCGCAGCAAACATAGCAAAGAGTGCGGCCGCGCATGGCACCAAACGCATACTGCATTTTCAAACCAATTTATGTTATGGTAGGCCAGAGATTTTGCCTGTGCCAAATGACCATCGCACAGCGCCATTTACCAGCTACGGCATCACCAAAACGGCAGGGGAACAGGTGCTGCTCTTAGGCAGTGTTCCGGTAGTGTCGCTGCGGCTCGCAAACGTGACGGGGTCACGGCTTGTGAGTGGGCCGATTCCGACATTTTATAAACGCCTGAAAGAGGGCAAATCGGTGTTTTGCTCCGATACCAAGCGCGACTTTATGGATATTGAAGATTTCCTCGCCTTCGTGGATATTGCAATGCAAGAACACGCGCCCACAGGTTGCTACAATGTGGCAAGCGGTGAAGCCCATAGCATTAAAGAAATCTTCGATATTGTAAGTGCGCATGTGGGGGTGAATATGCCTGATGTGCCAATAGTTCCGCCCGCCGATGACGATGTGCCTGTGATGATGCTAGATGCCAGCGAGACCAAAAAAGCCTTCGGTTGGGAGCTGAAATACACCTTCGCGCAAACCATCGCCCGCCAGCTCGCATGGTATGATACACACGGCGTTACGGATGTGTACTCACATCTAAAAGCAGCTGCATGAGCCAGCTAAAAAAAACAGTATTATTAGTATGTGGCTGCGCTGCAGTTTCAGCGCTGGTTGCATTTGTGGTTTCCAGGTCGGTGCTAGAGCGTAAAACTTTTGTTCTGGAAGAATCATTACAATTACTAGCCGAAGAGCATGAAGATGTAAGCCTTACGCCCCATAACCCAAGTTTGCATCACTGTGTCGATAAGCAGGTGAAAAGTATAAAATCGCAAAAGAATCTCTCTGGCATCTCAA
>JAIXZB010000022.1 GCA_027489915.1 Rickettsiales bacterium
AGCAGTTGCCGCCTAATGCTCACCCTGCCCCACGTCACCGCGCATTACGATGTTGCCATCATTGATTTGTGGGGCGTGATTCACGATGGTACATCGCTGTATCCCAAAGCAAAAGACACACTTCACAGCTTGCGCAAAGCAGGCATCAAAATTGCCATGCTTTCCAACGCTCCGCGCCGCGCCAGTAAAGCGCGCGATGTGCTGCGTACACTAGGTATCGCAGATAGTATGTATGACATGCTTCTCACTTCTGGCGAGGAAGCGTTTTTGCAGCTTTCGAGCGATACGTCACGGTTTGGCACGCGCTACTATTACCTCGGCCCAAGCAAGGATGAAGATATACTTGCCGATGCCCCCGCACACGCCCGCGCAGCACATCCGGCTGATGCCGATTTCATCCTCAATACCGGCTTTGAGGTCGATTTCCAACCACAAGATGCCATCATGCCCACGCTGCAGCATCTGCTCACCTACAACCTGCCCCTGCTATGCATCAACCCCGACCGCGAGGTGGTAAAGCTCGATGGTACCCACATGCTCTGCGCAGGTGTGGTTGCAGGAATGTATGAGGCACTCGGCGGGCCTGTGCATCGCATTGGCAAGCCGTATCTTGCTGTCTATGAACGCATCCTGCATGCGCTGGATATAGGCGACACTTCGCGCGTGCTTGCCTTTGGCGATTCTGCCTCCACCGATATATTAGGCGCCAACCGCACAGGTATCGATTCCGTGCTCATCACGGGCGGTATCATGGCCGTATCGCACCCGAACATCACGGAAGAAAAAGCCCGCAGCGAATGCGCTGTCTATGGCGCAACCCCTACCTTTATTTTGCCACGCTTTGCGCTGTAAGCGCCGCCTTCACTGGCTCAAGTGCTTCATCACTTAGCCAATCGGTCGCACCGATAAACCGGTGAGTGATTTTGCCCTCTTGTGTAATCAAATAGGTCACAGGCAACCCACGCGCACTTAGGTATTTCTGTATCTCGCCCGAATCATCCTGCGCCAGAGAGGTGAGTGTGATCTTCAGCTTATTTTTTACAAACCCTTCCACCTGCGCAAACGGCATTGCATCAACCGAAAGCGTTATCACTTTCAGCCCTTTGCCTTCATATTGCTCGGAAAGTGCTTGCAATGTTGGCAGCTCTTTAATGCACGGCGTGCACCATGTCGCCCATAGATTCAACAACACCACCTCGTCTTTATACTCCTCAAACCCAGCGCGCGTAGCTTTCGCATCCAGCAACATCGTTGCCTTGGGCAGGGGTAGTGCAGGCGTAAGCTCTACCCACACCCCCGCTTTAGGGCGGTCTTTTTGGGTATTTGCATCATTTCCGCGTGTCATCACCAGCGAAACGATTGCAAGCACAACGATAAACGGTATATGTCGGATATAAGCTTTCATACGAATGGTTTAGCATGACAGATACTACAAAAGCGAATAAAATGTGGGGCGGGCATTATGCTTTTGGCCCTGCTGATGCATTTGCCGCCATCAACCCTTCTATCGATGTCGATAAACGTCTTTGGCGTCACGATATTGTAGCCTCTATCACCCATGCCAATATGCTTGAGAAGGTGGGTATTCTCTCATCAGAAGAATCAACGACTATCGTTGATGGGCTAAGCACCATTTCAAAAGAAATTGTTGATGGAAATTTTATTTTTTCCACCGCGCTTGAAGATATTCACATGAATATCGAATCACGTCTTGCAGAGCTGATTGGCCCACTAGCTGGCAAACTTCACACCGCGCGCTCACGTAACGATCAAGTCGCAACGGATTTTCGTATGTTTGTACGTGATGCACTTGAAGCAACCGATACTGCATTGCTCACCCTACAGCGCGCACTCCTCGCACAAGCCGAGCAGCATATCGATACACTCCTGCCGGGCCTCACCCACTTGCAGCCCGCACAACCGATTAGCTTTGCACATCATCTGCATGCCTATATCGAAATGTTTTTCCGCGACCGCGCTCGTCTTATCAATGCCTCTGCAAACCTCAATGAGTGCCCGTTAGGAAGTGCTGCGCTTGCAGGTACACCGCACCCGATAGATCGCGAAATGACTGCATCCATACTAGGCTTTGCGCGCCCCTGTGCCAATTCGCT
Organism: Rickettsiales bacterium; assembly: GCA_027489915.1. GTDB lineage: Bacteria > Pseudomonadota > Alphaproteobacteria > Rickettsiales > UBA3002 > JAIXZB01. The sequence goes on from JAIXZB010000022.1 coordinate 2,115, forward strand.
TGATGGCGTGTCAGACCGCGATTTTGTGCTCGAATCCCTCAGCGCGCTTTCCATTTTGGCCGTGCATCTTTCACGTCTTTCCGAAGAAATTATCTTCTGGATGACACCGCAATTTGGCTTTATTCGCCTGCCCGAAAACTTCACTAGCGGCTCTTCCATCATGCCGCAAAAGCGTAATCCCGATGCGGCAGAACTGATTCGCGGCAAAGCGGGCAATCCCATTGGCGCGCTGATGCAGATGTTCACGGTGATGAAATCGCTCCCCCTCGCCTACAACAAAGATACGCAAGAAGACAAAGCCCCTCTCATCCGCGCATTCGATGATATGCTGCTATGCCTACCCGCCATGACGGGAATGATTGAAGGCATGGAGGTAAATAAAACCCGCATGCGCGAAGCTGCAAACGCGGGCTACCTCACCGCCACCGATTTGGCGGATTGGTTGGTAAGTACGCTTTCCATTCCCTTCCGCGAGGCACATCACATCACAGGACGTGTGGTGAAACTCGCCGAAGAAACTGGCGTTGCGCTTGAATCCCTCACCCTCGTGCAGCTGCAATCCATCGAGCCTCGCATCACGCAAGAAGTGTTTTCTGTGTTGTCGCCCGAAGCATCGCTCGCCCGCCGCACCTCGTTTGGTGGCACCGCCCCCGTGCGTGTGCGCGAAGCGTTGGAAGTAGTAAAAGCGAGGCTTGCGTGAAATACCTCTGCATTACATGCTTGATATTACTTGCTTCTTGCGGGCATCAAACCAAACTGGTGCGCCCCGCAGATATTCCAGAATACGAGCGCAAACGTCAGGAAAAAATTGATAAATACGCCCCTTACGACCCAGCAAACACGACAAAGGAGACGAAGTAATCCTCACTCCTCCTGCGCGGGAATGACGATGTAGAAAATCATGGATCATTTCACTTACATATCGGGCGAACTGCACGCCGAATCGGTTTCCTTATCACGCATCGCGACGGATATTGGCACACCGTTTTATTGCTACTCCACCGCCACCTTAACGCACCATGTGGAGGTGCTGCGCGATAGTCTCCGCGCCTTCAACCCAATGATATGCTTCGCGGTCAAAGCCAATCCCAATGTTGCTGTGCTGCGCACTCTGCGCGATGCTGGCACGGGTGCTGATGTTGTTTCGGTTGGTGAACTGCGCGCTGCGCTCGCCGCAGGTATATCGCCTGCACATATTGTCTTCTCAGGCGTGGGAAAAACGCGCGATGAAATGCGCTATGCGCTGTCGCACAACATATTCCAATTCAATGTCGAATCTGCACCAGAACTTCATGTGTTGAACGAAGAGGCACTCGCCGCAGGCACGAAGGCGCGCATCGCTATTCGCGTCAATCCCGATGTCGATGCGGATACACACGCCAAAATCTCCACTGGTAAAAATGAAAATAAATTCGGCGTGGCAATAGAAGCTGCGCCAGAACTTTATGCCCATGCCGCCACCTTAGCTGGCATTGATGTACAGGGTGTATCGATGCATATTGGCTCACAGCTCACCTCGCTTGCGCCGTTTGAAGCGGCTTATTCCCATGCGCGCAGGTTGGTTGAAACCCTGCGCGCCTCGGGCATTCCCATCCGCACACTCGATATCGGCGGTGGCCTTGGCGTGCCGTATCACGAAGGTGCAGTACCGCCTGTTCCGTCCGAATATGGTGCAATGGTTGCGCGTGTGCTCGGCGGCATCGATGCGCAGCTCATCATCGAGCCTGGTCGTCTAATTGCAGGTAACGCAGGCGTGCTGGTATCTAAGGTTATATACGTGAAGCACGAGGCAGGGCGCGATTACGTGATTTTAGATGCCGCGATGAACGATCTCATGCGTCCTGCACTCTACGATGCGTTTCATACCATTGTTCCTGTGCGTGAGTCGCAATCTCCTGCCCACGCAGTCGATATTGTAGGGCCAGTGTGTGAAACAGGCGACACATTCGCCAAAGACCGCGAGATGCCCGAAGCCGCCGCAGACGACCTGCTCGCCTTCCGCACTGCCGGTGCCTACGGCGCCTCCATGAGCGGCACCTACAACCTCCGCCCCTTAATTCCCGAAGTGCTGGTGAACGGCGATGCCTACAGCATCATCCGCCGCCGCCAGACCTACGAAGAACTCCTCGC